>JAZNFN010000163.1:0-13231 GCA_045576035.1 Christensenellaceae bacterium | reverse complement strand
AAATCACCAAAAAAGTGCAAAAATTCGTTAGGCTTTGCCATCGTAGCGAAGCGTAGATGCTTCTCATCACCCGCCAAGTATTAAGTTGAATTTGCACCCAATAGGTGCTTTTTTCATTGGAGCGATGATATACGGATTGGACTTCGGTTCGGCTTTGCCATCGTAGCGAAGTGTTGATTTATATTTAAAACTGCTTGAACAAATAGTTTTAATTTGATATAATAAAATTATTGATAAATATAAAATTTATTGACATTATTTAAAATTAACGGATAACGGTTATGGAATTTGGTGAAAAATTACAAGCATTACGAAAACGAAAAGGAATGACGCAAGAAGAACTTGCAAGTGTTCTTTTCGTATCACGAACGGCTGTTTCAAAATGGGAATCGGGTAGGGGCTATCCAAATATAGATTCCTTAAAAACAATAGCAACGTTTTTTTCAACTACGGTTGATGAACTATTATCAGTCAACGAAGTGTTGATTATAGCAGAACAAACGAATAAGCAAAAAGAAAAAAGATTTATTGACTTAGTTTACGGCTTGATTGATTTATGTGTTGCTTTGCTTTTTATATTGCCATTTTTTGCAAGCAGAGTTGACGGAATTATTAAAGAAACGTCACTAATTGAACTAATTGGAATTCAACTCTACTTAAAAACAACTTACTATATCATTGTGTGTGCGATAGTGATTATGGGGATATTAACTCTTGCGTTAAAAAAATGTCAAAAGGCATTTTGGTTAAAATTAAAAGTTCCACTTTCGTTGATACTAGGTGTAACTGCTATTTTACTTTTTATAATAAGTTCACAGCCTTATGCGGCAATATTTACTTTTGTTTTGTTTGCGATTAAAATTTTATTGATATTTAAACGACTGATGACACGAAAAGTATCATAAATAGAGTAGTTTGTTTGTTGCTTTTTTTCATAATCTTTGCTTAAATTAGTTTGACAAAAATTAAGGAAGGATAAAAAATGAAAAAAAGAAACCAATTAAATATTTATTTAGCGATAGTGTTTTTTACTATCTTTGTTTTGTGGACTGTGTTATTGTGTTTTGTAGACGTTAAGTCTATCGGTCCTAAGGGTTCAAAAGTTGGTTTTTCAACTATAAATAGTTTTGTCCGTGACGTGGTTGGAGTAAATATGCTACTATATACAGTCACTGATTGGCTAGGAATTGTACCTATTGTTATTGCCTTTGGATTTGCTTGTTATGGACTTATACAGTTAATAAAAAGAAAAAGTTTTTTTAAGGTCGACAAAAGCATTTTGCTACTTGGTTGTTTCTATGTGGTTGTAGCAGTCGTATATGTGTTATTCGAAGTGATAACCATAAATTATCGTCCTATTTTAATTGATGGAAATTTAGAAGTTTCTTATCCGTCGTCAACTACAATGTTAGTGCTATGTATAATGCCAACCGCCCTAATGCAGTTAAGTTCACGCATTAAGAATAATAAATTAAAAAAGAGCCTTGCAATTATGATAGTAGGTTTTTCTTTGTTTATGGTGCTGGGGAGGTTTTTTTCGGGGGTGCATTGGTTTAGTGATATTATAGGTGGAATATTAATCAGTGCAAGTCTTGTGGCGATTTATCGCTTTTTTGATTGACATATTTTAAAAATAATTATATAATTAAACAAGAAACTGAAAAAAAGTTTGTCACACTATTTTAACGGCAAGCAGTTCAGGGTATCATTAGGTTAAAAAAAGGAGATATATTATTATGGCAAACAAAATTACTGAAAACACGACAATTTTTGAAGCAATTCAAATCAATCCCAAGGCAGGCGATATTTTAATGTCGTACGGAATGCACTGTTTGGGTTGTGCTCTTGCACACGGTGAAACGGTTGGTGAAGCAGCAGAAGTTCACGGTGCAGACTTAAATAAAATGCTTGAAGATTTGAACAATATAGAAGACTAAGTTTTATATTAAAAACCATATTTCAAGGAGCGGTTTAGCCGTTCCTTGATTTTGCTTTATTTAAACGCATTATTAGAAGCAAAAATATGGAAAAAATTGCAAAAAAATAAAAGGTTTTTTGAATAAAACGCAAAAAATTGTTGACCTAGTTTGTTTAATACTATATAATATTTAAGATAGGCTATATATAGTTGATAATATTGGAGGCAAAAATGAGTAAGAAGAAATCAATAACTCTATTGACGATTGTAAGCATACTTATGGCTTTCATTCTCGTTATGACTTTTATTCGTTTTCCTATGGGCGTAAAGGAATACCAGTCAGCGTTAGGCGCAATAGAGTTGGATTACGATTTAGAGGGTGGTGTTGCATACACTATGACTCTTGCGTCGGATAATGAAGAAGAAGTTAAAGACCCTGACGAAGTTATAAAAATTTTAAAAGGCAGGGTAGAAGCGTTAGGCTATAACGTTTATTCTATCAAAGCCGTAAAGAGTACTGACGAAGCAGTTCTTGACCAAGATATAAGGTTGGAACTCAAAAAGACAGAAACGGTTGACGAAGACGTTAAAGTTATCGCTGCATACGGTGAAGTTGAATTTTTTGGTGGCAGTGAATCTAATCCAAGTACGCAAATTTTGGAAGATTTAGACGTTGTTGCTGATTCTCAGTATTTAGGTCTTTATGAAGAAGGCAACTATGCTATTTCGATAGTGTTTAATGCTGAGGCAAAAGATGCTTTGGTTAAAGCTATTGAAGAAAACGAAAGTGGCAGTTACTACTTAAAGATAACTTGTGGTGCAGACGAACACGGCAATGAAAACGTGCTTTTCAACGCTACTATTACTGCGGACGCTTTCCAAGGCAATATGCTTGGTATAACGGGTATCGGCAGTGAAGAAATGGCAAAGCGCCTTGCACTTCAAATGAGAAGTGGTGGACTTGCTTATAAGTACGACCTATCTGATGGTGAAGTTATTGATTCGCCGTACGGAACAGACGTTGCGTTAAAGTGTGCAGTTTCAATAATGACGTTAATCCTTGTCCTTATGATAGTTTACATCGTATTTTATAGGGGATTGGGTGTTATCACGTCGCTTGCAACGTTATTATTCATACTTTTTGAAACTTGGTTAATGATTGGTGTTCCAGGCATAATCGTTTCAATGGGCGGTATTTTTGGTATAATTTGTGCAACTATCGCTTGTGCTGTGGGTATGGTAATGCTTGCCCAAACGGTTAAGAACGAATATGCAAATAGTGAAAAAACTGTTAAAGCAGCAGTTGCAAAAGGCTTTAAGGTATCGCTTGTTCCCACGATAATGTATCACGTTATCGCAGGTGCTGTTGCACTCTTACTTCTTGCGTTTACGTCAGGCACGTTAAAGTGCTTTGCAATAACTTTCGGTATCGGTATTGCAGTATCGTTAATCTCAACTCTTGTATTTACAAGAATGTTCACGTCGATCATTTTACCGATTGTAAAAAATAAAGAAAAATTTCTTCGTTTCAAAAGGGCTGAAAAGACCGACGTAGAAATTGATGCAGAGGTGTAATATGAACGGTGTTATGAAAAAAATGAAATGGTTTATAATTTCAGCGCTTATCGTTCTTTTAGTTGGAATGACTCTATTCGGAGTTTTCGGAATGAACAACACCGTTGATTACAGTTCTAGTTATGAAGTTGAAGTGCGTGTTGACCAAGGCTTTACCGAGGCTAATGACGTGTTGAAAACTTCGGCTGACAAATATTTTGCTGATAACGGCGTGGGTCTTGTTTCATATCAAATCGTTGACGAAGGCTCAGCAATAATATATAAGTTTAGCGAAGACGTAACCGAAAAGGTTTCAGGATTAAAATTAGCTGTCGATACAGCGCTTGACGGTAACGATAAAACAAAAGACGTAAGCACGACCGTTAAGGTCAACCAAGTAGTTGGCAATAAACCTTTACAGGTTGGAAGCGTGCTTCTTGCTTGTGGTATCGGCTTAGTGGTAATGTTTATTTGCGCATTATTTATCGGTAAACTTGCAAGTGCACTTTCGGTGGTTTGTTCGTACGTTGGTGCAGCGCTTATCTTTATCGCACTTATGGGAATAACACGCATTCATGCACTTCCTCACGTTGAATATAGTGTGATTTTCGCATCAGTTCTCTCAGCAGTGCTTTCAATGATAACGGTTGCAAAATATAGGCAAGCGATTAAGAACGCAACGACCAAGGTTTCAGCATTAAGTATTGCAGAAAAAGTAACGGCAAGTCAAAGTAAAGTATATTTATTTACGCTAATCAGTGTTCTTGTTGCATCGGTTGCGCTTATCGCATTATTTGTGCCTTATATGATGATTGCAGGTTTGCAGTTGGCACTTGCAGGAATATCTGCGGTATCCGTTGCATACTTTATTACACCGCTTATTTGGACGGCTATAAAAAAAGACAACGTTAAATAATTTATTTAAGAAATTTGCTAAAAAACAATAAGGCGGAATGTGTTCCGCCTTATTCGATTTAAAGGATATTTATGGAAATAGTATACGGTAAAATATTAACGCCTGACCAAGAAAAAGTGGTTTGGCAAATAGCAAAAGAGTGCGATATCTTGTTTGATACCGCAAAGCTTTTGTTTTACCGTAATATTGACACGGTGGAAAAGGCAAAACGCTTTTTATCGCCAGGGAAATATGGGTTTTATAATCCTAATTTACTTGACGGCGTTAAGGACGCTTGCGAACGAATTAGAACAGCAAAAGAGCAAAATCAATCGGTTTTAGTCTTTGGTGATTACGATGCCGATGGGGTATGTGCAACCACCGTTTTATACTTTGCACTAAAAGAGTATGGCGTAAGTAATTTATATAAGTTTGTTCCCGAAAGAGAGCAAGGTTATGGACTTAACGTTCAAACGGTTGAAAGATTAAACGCACAAAATAAAATAGATTTACTTATCACGGTTGACTGTGGTATTAGTGATTATGAAAAGATAGAAATTATCAAGAAAATGGGTATTGACGTAATAGTTACCGACCACCACGAACCGCCCGAAATTTTACCCGACTGCATCAGGATAAATCCTAAAATTTTAGGACAAGCATATCCGTTTAACGGTTTGTGCGGTGCAGGGGTGGCATATAAGCTTGCATACGCATTGATGGGGGAAAAAGCTGATGCGTATCTTGATTTTGTTGCACTTGCGACCGTTGCCGACAGTATGGACTTGGTTGATGAGAATAGGGATATCGTTGCTTGTGGATTAAAACTTTTTGACAATGTAAACAGTTTGCGTTTGCCGTTTAAGTATCTTTTGGGCGAAAATAAAAACGTAACAGCACAAACGCTTGCATACACAATCGCACCAAGAATAAACGCTGGCGGAAGAATGGGTGACGCTAACTCAGCACTTGAACTGTTCACTCAAAAAGACACCAACAAAGTATTTGACTATGCGGTAAAACTCAATGAATACAACGTTGCAAGACAAGTAGCGTGCGACGAAATTTATAATCAAGCAAAACAACGTATAAAGAAGTATTCTCTATATAAAAAAGACGTAATTCTAGTTAAAAATAAAAATTGGAATGCAGGTTTTATCGGTATCGTTGCCGCTAAACTTGTTGAAGATTACGCCCGTCCCGTAATAGTTTTTGGTGGGCAAGACGAATTTTTGAAAGGTTCAGCACGCAGTATTGACGGCTTGAATATATACGATGCAATTGCAAATTCAAAAGACGTACTACTTGGATATGGTGGACACTCGCAAGCGGCAGGCGTTTCAGTAAGCGATGAGAACTTTGCTTTATTTGAAAAGAAAATTAACGAATACGTTAAGCGTGAATACGGTACTATCGACTTAAAGCGTAAAGTTTATGCAGAGTGGGATATTAAAGATGGTATTTCGTCACGTTTTGCTTGTGAACTTGATATGTTAGAGCCATTTGGCACGGCAAACAAGCGTCCTGTATTTACAACTTGTGTAAACAGTGTGAATTCAATTCCACTTCGACAAGGCTCTAATCACTATACTTTTAACTGTAATAATATAGAAATGCTTGACTTTAACGGTGGTGGGCACGTTGAACAACTTTCGCTTCCCGTCGATAAAAAAGTTTTGTTTGAAATAAACGTATCAACCTTTAAGGGCAGACAGTCAATCAAAGGCTACGTCCGTGCTGTTTATCCCGATTATGCTGATTTTTCTTGCGTAAAATTACACGTTTTTGAAAATGAACTAAAAAGGCTTTTAACTGACGATGGCATAAATTCTGCCTTAGAAAATGCAACGGCAGTAGTAGACTCTATCGGTACTTTATACGTTCTTTCAGACGCTGAAAACTTGTCCAAGTTTGACAGTGTAAAATCGCTTCCTATAAGTCTATTTGACGTGGAAACTAAAAATGGTAATAGCTGTGTTGTTATTTCGCCAAGGGCTATTCCCGACTGCTTTGAACGTGTGGTTTATCTTGATAAGCCTATGCAGTACTTAACGTGCGACGTTAAAAGTTATTTATATTCGGACGTTATAGGGTATAAAATTTTAGATAAAATAAGTACGTATAGAAGTGATTTTTCACGAATATTTACATGCTTAAAAACGCTAAATAACAAAGCATTTAACGGCAGTGCAAACTTTGCGTTAAGGCACGCAGGCAGTGAAAATAAAGAAAACTTTGTGTTTGTTACCGAAGTGTTTTTGGAACTTAATATATTTGAGATTAAAAACGGAACGTTCGTATTTAACGAAAATATCAAAAACGCATTGACAAATTCTAAACTATATAGTAAAATTGTCTTATTAAAGGGGCAATATGTTTGACGTTATAAAACTACTTGAAGAAAATTATATAGGAAAAGATATATCGCTTTTAAGGCGTGCGCACGATTTTGCTAAAAAAGCGCACGCAAACCAAAAGCGTGCTTCGGGTGAAGATTACTTTATTCACCCGTGTACCGTCGCACGCATTCTTGCGGATTTGGGGCTTGATGCTTCAACTATTGCGGCGGCTTTTTTGCACGACGTAATTGAAGATACTTCTGTTTCCGAAGGTGATATTAAAAAAGAGTTTGGCGAAGAAGTTTTAGAACTTGTGGTAGGCGTAACCAAACTTGATAAAATTCAATTCCATTCAAAAGAAGAAGAGCAAGCGGAAAATTTTAGAAAAATTTTCGTTGCAATGGCAAAGGATATAAGGGTTATTATAATAAAACTTGCCGATAGACTTCACAATATGCGTTCATTGAACTTTTTATCGGCAGAACGTCAGCAAAGAATGGCTCGTGAAACGCTAGACGTTTACGCTCCACTTGCAGATAGGTTAGGTATATCGCAAATTAAATGTGAACTTGAAGACCTTTGCTTAAAATATATTGAACCCGATTTTTACGAATATTTATCAACAAATATTGAAGAGCGTTTGCAAGCAAACGTTGAGTTTGTTGACCACGTCGTTGAAGAAGTTAATCAAATAATGAAAGATTCTAACGTGAACGGCGAAGTTTACGGTAGAAAAAAGCACCTTTATAGTATATATAGAAAGATGCGTGAACGCAACAAAACCCTTGACCAAATATACGATTTAGTCGCAATTCGTATAATAGTTAATACCGTTGACGAATGCTATGAAGTTTTTGGTAAAATTCACCACAAATGGAAACCTGTTCCAGGACGCATAAAAGACTATATTGCAACGCCAAAGCCTAATATGTATCGTTCGCTACACACGACTGTTGTAACCAACTTTGGTAAAGTGTTTGAGATTCAAATTCGTACTTACGAAATGAACCACGCTGCTGAATACGGTATAGCAGCGCATTGGAAATATAAAGAAAAGAAACAGGTAGCAGATGACCTTGATACTAGACTTTCTTGGATAAGGGAAGTTATGGAATGGCAAGGTGGTTTAAAGGACAGTAAGGAATTTATAAATTCGCTTAAAGGCGATATTTATAGTTCGGAAGTTCTTGTTTTTACGCCTAAGGGCGACGTAATAAGTTTGCCTAAGGACGCAACGCCACTCGACTTTGCTTACAATATCCACTCAGCCGTTGGAAACAAGTGCGTAGGTGCAAAAGTAAACTCAAAAATTGTTCCGTTAAACACCGTATTGCAGGTGGGTGACGTGGTTGAAATAATAACGTCGCAAAACTCAAAAGGTCCGTCGTGGGACTGGCTTAAAATAGTAAAAAGTTCAAGCGCTCGTGTAAAAATCAAGCAGTTCTTTAAGCGTGAAATGCAAGAAGAAAACGGCAAGGTTGGTAAAATTATGCTTGATGCAGAAGCAAAGCGTAGGGGTTATAATTTGAATGAGATTTTAACCGAAGACTCTTTTGCACACCTTGCAAGTAGAATGTCCTTTAACGGACAAGATGAAATGTTTTCTTCAATCGGTTACGGTGCAGTTTCGGTAAACCAAGTAATAGTAAAACTCATTGACTATTATAGAAAAAGCCAACCGAAGCAAGAAATTACTAAATACTTTAAGAGCAATAAACCAAATGTCAGTGGTGTAAAAGTAAAGGGTATGGCAGGGCTTTTGGTGCGTTTTGCAGGGTGCTGTAATCCCGTTCCAGGTGATGAAATAGTTGGGTTTATATCTCGTGGACACGGTGTAACTATTCACCGCAAAGACTGTCCAAATATGCACAATGCCGAAACCGAAAGACTTATTGAAGTTTCGTGGAATGAACAATCGGGCGGTGCTTATAACGCAATGATTAAAGTTGTTGGGGAAACTCAGGCGGAAGTATTGTCGGTTGTAGCGTCGGTTGTTGCACAGTTAAAACTTGACATATCTTCAACGAACGGTAGAACCGACCATAAAACAAGACAAGCAATCGTTGATTTTAACATAAGGCTTAATAGCAAGGATGACCTTGATACTTTGATTAAAAAGTTAGGTCAAGAACCTAAGATAACTGACGTATTTAGGACGGCAAACTAATGAAAATCTATCACTTAATAAATGGGCTTCTTCGTGTAAATACATACTTTTTAGTAAACGAAAATAATCAAGCGGTTGTCATTGACTGTGGTGAAAACTATAAAAAAGTAAAGCAAACGGAAAGTGATTGTGGGTTTAAGATTAAAGCGGTGCTTTTAACACACGCCCACTTTGACCATTCGGGCTGTGCTAAAAAGTTGCAAGATGACGGCGCTAAGGTTTACATAAGTAAAAAAGATGCACCAAAACTTATGAATGGTGATAATCTTGGTG
Organism: Christensenellaceae bacterium; assembly: GCA_045576035.1. Lineage (GTDB taxonomy): Bacteria > Bacillota > Clostridia > Christensenellales > Borkfalkiaceae > UBA1259. Next base: position 4,085 of record JAZNFN010000163.1, on the reverse strand, counting down.
GAGATTTTGGCAGAAAGTTTGAATACTTAACGGCAGATTATACTTTTTCTGACGGTGATGAAATTGACGTTTTAGGGTTAAAGTTTAAGGTGCTTGAAACACCTGGGCATACTGACGGTTCGGTATGCTTTATGATAGATAACGCACTGTTTACAGGCGATACTCTCTTTTACGGAAGCGTGGGAAGAACAGACTTTGTTTCAGGCAACAGAGACGATATGGTTAAATCTATAAAGAAATTATTTAACTTAAACGGTGATTTTTCCGTTTACCCTGGACACGATGAGTTTACAACGCTTGAATTTGAAAGAAAACATAACGTAATGGCAGAATATGATTAATACTAACCTTGAATTTTTACAAAGCGAACTTAAAGAAGTTGTCAACTTGTTTGACCGTTGTGATTCGCTAAATATAAAGCACCGACTAAAAGACGGTGACGGCAAGTTTGTAAACACCGTTACCGTGAACGGAAAAGTATTTGCTTACGGAAACCTTATAGGCAGTTTTGACGGTGAAATAGAAAGAAAAAGACTTGTTAAAAGGTATGTAAAACTATCTTTATATAAAGCACTTTCAAAATTTTTTGAAAAAGAACTTCCTTGGGGTGCATTAACAGGGATAAGACCTACAAAACTTGCCTATCAACAAATGGAAAAATCTGGCGAATTTACAAGTTTTTTTACTGACGTTATGAAAGTAAGTGTGCCTAAAACGGCGCTTACACAAGCGGTAATTGACAGCCAAAAAGGAATTTATAGTCGCAATGATGATAATACCGATTTTTTTGTTTTTATTCCATTTTGTCCGTCAAGGTGTAAATATTGCTCGTTTATAAGTGCGGATATAAAAAGCGCACAAAAATACGTTGACGATTACGTTGATACACTTGTAGATGAAATAAATTACAGTGCCAAATTTATTAAAAATTTACGCAGTATTTACATCGGTGGCGGTACGCCCGTTGCTCTATCGGACGTTCAACTTGAAAAGGTACTTTCAGCAATAGATAAAATTAACACGGGTGTTGAATATACCGTTGAAGCAGGTAGACCAGATGCGATAACTGAAAGCAATTTAAGGTTATTAAAAAAGCATAACGTAACAAGAATTTGTATAAATCCACAAACTTTTTCAAATAAGACTTTGGAACTTTTGGGTAGAAATCATACCGCAGAACAAGTCGAAGAAAAGTTTAACCTTGCAAAAGATATGTTCAGTATTAATATGGACTTAATCGCAGGGTTAGAGGGTGAAAGTTTTGAAGATTTTAAGTATAGTCTAGATAAGGCTGTTGTGCTTTCGCCTGACAATATTACCGTGCATACTCTATGTATAAAACGTGGTTCACGTCTTGCTGAGATGGAACAAAGGCTATCGGGCGAAACCGTGGATAAAATGGTTGAATATGCACACCAAACGTTAAGTGCAAACGGATATTTTCCGTATTATCTTTACCGCCAAAAAAATATGGCTGGCAACCTTGAAAACGTGGGGTATACTAAACCGGACAAAGCGTGTATATATAATATAGACGTTATGGAAGAAATTTCGTGTACGGTTGCTTGTGGCGCAAACGCAATAAGCAAGCGTGTGTTTAACGGTGGTGAAAGAATAGAGCGTGAAGCGTCCCCAAAGGACGTGAAAACGTATATTGACAAGATTGAAACGATTAAGCTAAACAAAACCAAACTATTTCAATAATCGTTTTATATAAAGGAGGAAACTATGAAACTTATATCATTTGCAGTTCCGTGCTTTAACTCAGCGGAGTATATGGACAAGTGTATTCAATCGCTTTTAAAAGCGGGAGAAGAAGCCGAAATTCTTATTGTGAACGACGGTTCGGAAAAAGATAACACGGCAGAAATAGCAGATAGGTATGAAAAAGAATACCCAACTATATGTAGGGCAATACACAAGCCAAACGGTGGGCACGGCGATGCTGTAAACTTCGGACTAAAAAATGCAACGGGCAAATATTTTAAGGTTGTTGACTCAGATGACTGGGTAGATGAACAAGCACTTTATAAAGTTCTTGAAACGCTTCGTTCTTTTGAAGGTAAGGATGAGTGCCCCGACGTGTTAGTGTCAAACTTTGTTTACGAATATGCCTATAATAATACACAACGTCTTGTAACGTTCAAAAAAATGTATCCTGAAAATCAACTTTTTGAATTTGAGGAAAGCAAGTATTTTGACCGTGTAAATTTTATGGCAATGCACAGCATAACTTACAGGACCGAACTTTTGCGTTCAATAAACCTTGAACTTCCCAAGCACACGTTCTACGTTGACAATATTTTCGTATACGTTCCATTGCCGTACGTTAAAAAACTCTATTATTTGCCTGTTGATTTTTATAGGTATTTTATCGGTAGACCCGACCAGTCTGTGCAAGAACAAGTTCAAATGAAGCGTATAGACCAACACATTAGGGTAACCGAAATAATAATCAATTCGCACGATATAAACGAGTTTGAATTAACCCGACCCAAACTTTACGATTATATGTTAAGCTATATTCTAATAATGATGACAATTAACAGTATTTTCCTAATCAAGATGGGTGGGAATGAGAATATGGCAAAGAAGAAAAAACTTTGGGATGATTTAAAGGCGAAAGACCTTAAAACTTATAAGCGTTGCAGAAGAAGATTTACAGGTTTAAGCGGTTCAAACAATAGGCTTGTATGTTGGTTCTGCAAGGTTGTATACGTTTTTGCAAGAAAAATCTTCAAATTTAACTAAAAGTAGTGTAAAAAAGATAAAAAACAGTTTACAAAAGCAATAAATTTTGTTATACTAATAAGGCTTGGTACTCTAAGCAAGGTTTTGTGGTTCTCCACCCTTGGCTTTGTTTAGAGCGAATTATTCCATAAATAATAGGAGGTAAAAGAATATGGAAAAGGCAAAAAAGGCAGAGATTATAGCAAAGTTCGCTCGTCACGAAGGCGACACAGGTTCAGCAGAAGTACAAATCGCACTTCTTACTGAAAGAATCAACCATTTAAATGCGCACCTTTCAACCAATAAGCACGACAATCATTCAAGACGTGGTCTTATGAAGATGGTAGGTGAAAGACGTGGTCTTTTGAAGTATTTACAAGAAATCGATATCGAAAGATACAGAAAGATTATCGCAGATTTAAATTTAAGAAAGTAAAAGGTCAGGGCGGCATAATTTTTTGTCGCCCGATTTTTCTTAAATTAAAGGTAAATTTTTTAACTTAACTTAGTCAATTTATGCGCCCCGTAGGTTGCGTGGGCGTTTCAAAAAAATATAGAGTTGAAATAGGAGAAAAAAATGACAGACACTTTTAGAGTATTCAAAACCACAGTCGGTGGCAAAGAACTCATCGTTGAAACAGGCAAGTATGCTGAACAAACGAACGGTTCTTGCATCGTAAGATGTGGCGAAACGGCAGTTATGGTAAACGTAACTATGGCAGCACAAGCCCGTGACGGAATGGATTACTTCCCCTTGGGCGTTGACTTTGAGGAAAAAATGTATTCAATCGGTAAAATTCCGGGTGGATTCAAAAAGAGAGAAGGTAGAGCATCAGATAAGGCTATCTTAACTTCAAGACTTATCGATAGACCTATCCGTCCCTTATTCCCAAAAGGACTTTTTAACGACGTAATCGTTATTGCAACGGCATTGTCAGTTGAACCCGACATTCAACCCGAACCCCTTGCAATGCTTGGTAGTTCAATTGCAATCAGCATTTCAGACATACCTTTTGCAGGTCCTACGGGTAGCGTTGTAGTTGGTATGGTTGACGGTGAATATGTTATCAACCCCCACGAAGCACAAAGAGCAAAGAGCGTGTTGACCTTAAACCTTGCAGGTACTAAGGACGCAATTATGATGGTTGAAGCAGGTGCAAATGAAATTTCTGACGACGAAATGGTCGGCGCAATTTTATTCGGTCACGAAGAAATTAAACGTCTTTGCGCTTTCCAAGAAGAAATCGTTAAAGAAATCGGTAAACCCAAAAGGGAAATGGAACTTTACCACGTCCCCGAAGATATTGACAATGCAGTTAGAGAATATGCAGACAAAATGCTTGATGAAGCACTTG
>JAZNFN010000162.1:0-10707 GCA_045576035.1 Christensenellaceae bacterium | reverse complement strand
TGCTTCGGCTGAAATTTCTTGCAAACCGTCAACCGTTTCCATACCTAAAATTCTACCACGGCGCTTATTCATATCGCCTAAAATATCGCCTGTATAGTTATCGGGAACTAAAATTCTATAACTGTAAATAGGTTCTAATATAGTGGGTTTTGCACGGCGGATACCATCGTCGTAAGCAAGTTTTGCAGCAGATACGAACGCAACTTCCTTACTGTCAACGGGGTGTTCTTTACCGTCGAATAGCGTACACTTTAAGTCCACCATAGGATAGCCTGCAAGCACGCCCTTTTGCATTGCTTCACGAAGTCCTTTTTCGGCAGCAACGGCAAACGGTTTACTTACCGCACCGCCGACTATTGCGTTCACAAACTCAAACTCACCATCGGCTGCGCCCGGTTCAAACTTGATGTTTACCACACCGAACTGACCTGCGCCACCCGATTGCTTTTTGTGTTTGCCTTCGGCTTCGGCAACGCCCTTAATGGTTTCACGGAAAGCAACCTTAGGTTCGCTAAGTACGGCTTCACAACCGAATTTTGCTTTAAGTTTTTTGCAAAGGATTTCAAGTTGGGTTTCACCTTGCCCACGAATTACCATTTCGCCCGTTTCTTTATCCTTTTCAACCTTGAACGTTAAATCTTCTTCTGCCAAACGGTTAAGACCTTGGAAAACCTTATCTTCTTCACCGCTTTTAGCAGCAGATATTGCCATAGTAATAACGGGTTTAGGTAATGGAATATCGTAGTATTTAACTTTAAAACTTTCGTCGCAAAGCGTGTCGCCCGTGTTTGTGTTATTAAGTTTATTTACCGCACCGATGTCCCCTGCAACAAGTTCTGAAACCGCTTCTTGCTTTTTGCCTTTCATAACGTAAATAGAGTTGATGCGTTCTTTTTCGCCCGTTACAGTGTTAAGCACGGTCATACCGCTCTTTAACGTACCCGTAAATACTCTTATCATATTAAGTTTTCCAACGAACGGGTCGGCAACCGTCTTAAACACTTGTGCAGAGAACGGTTTATCGACGTTGCAAACTACGGAAAGAATTTCCCCACCATCATCGGTTGCTAAAACAGGTCTTCTTTCAAACGGAGATGGCAACAAATCAACTATTTCGTGCATAAGGTTAATAACGCCCATATTTTGAAGTGCAGAACCGCCCATAATAGGAATGGCTTCACCTTCTTTAAGACCACTTTTTACACCGGCAACAATTTCGTCGTTGGTAAGCGCACCTTCTGATAAGTATTTATCAAGCAACGCTTCCGAAGTTTCGGCAGCGGCTTCGGTAAGCCCTTCTTTAAGAAGTTGAACGTCCGAAAGCATACTTTCAGGTACGTCAATGGGATTTCTTCCGCCTGGCGTAAACTCAAACGCTTTGCCCGATATTACCGAAACGTAACCTTTCATTTTGCCATCACGAATAATAGGTAGGTGTGTAGGCGAAATTTTCTTGCCGTATTTAGCACGGAACGCTTCGACCGTTTTAACGTAGTCAGAGTTTTCTTTATCTATACCGTTTACAAAAATCATAAGCGGAATATGACGACGCAAGCAGTAATGAACCGCTTTTTCAGCACCCACAGCAAGGTCGCCCGACGCATCTGCAACTAAAATCGCAGCGCCGACTGCACGCATTGCCTGTTCAAACTCACCTTCAAAATCGTAAAAACCAGGAACGTCAACAACGTTGATTTTTACGTCTCTCCAATAAGTATTAGCGCAAGCAAGTGAAATAGAAATACCCCTTGCCATTTCCTGTTCGTCATAGTCCATAACGGTATTCTTGTCCGCAGTGCGCCCCAACCTATCAATGCTTTTGCCGTTAAATAAAATCGCTTCCGCAAGCGAAGTTTTACCCGCACCGCTATGTCCGACAATAGCAATATTCCTGATATTTTCCGATAAAATTTGACCCATAATAATTAGTCCCCCTTAAAATTTCTTATCGATAAACCGATTCATCACGTCGGTTGCAACCATTATAAACCATAACGGCAGAATTTTCAAGGGGGTTTGAAAAAATAATTTGAATTTTTTGGAAAAAAATTTTTTACTTTTTCTATTTGCAACAAAAAACAACTAATTACAGTTTAAATGTTGCTTATATCAATAATCATCAAGGTCAATTCTACCGTTCTTATCGCAAATAGACGATAGGTCTATACCGTGGCACTGTTGGGGTGGGCAAGGTGGTGGACAAGGCGGTGCGCAGTTGTTGTGTTTTGGCGGTTTGGGTGGCGGTGGCGCATTTAAGTTTATGCTCGGCAAACAGTTATCGCCACAGCGCATATCGACCAAGATAACGTCTCCACCGATTTTTAAGATTCTACTTTCTTCTATGTAAACACTGCTTTTATCAAAAAATCTAAAAAGCCCCCTGCTTTTTCGCCCCGGCACGAATATTCCCACAAGCTTACCCGACGGAAACACAAGTTTTATATCTATAATTCTACCCAAGCATCTTCCGTCGGCTATATTTATTACGTCCCTTTTTGCAAGTTCATTATACGTCAGTTCCATAATATTATAATATGAAAGTTATGTTAAAGTTTATGAATACGGCAAGTCCCAAATTGTAGCACATAAAAACACAACGCCCTAGTTAAAGGCGTTGTGCGTTAAGTTATACCCTTATTCCGTGTTTAATGGAAGATAGTGCCGTTTTTTCTAAGCGTGAAACCTGTGCTTGACTTATCCCCACTTCTTGACTAATTTCCGTTTGGGTTTTACCCTCAAAATATCTTAAATAAATAATCTTGCGTTCACGTTCGTTAAGCGTGTTCATAGCGTTGTCTATGGCAACCTTTTCCGTCCAATTTTCGTCCGTGCATTTTTCATCACCAAGTTGGTCCATTAAAAGAAGCGTATCGCCCGCTTTATTGTAAACAGGGTCGTAAAGCGAAACGGTATCCGAAATTGCGTCAAGAGCGTAAACGACTTCTTTCATAGTTGAGTTCATCTCTTGGGCAATTTTTTCAAGGGTGGCTTCTTCATCACGCTTTTCAATTTCCCCACGAGTTTTTAAGACTTGGTAAGCCGTATCACGAATACTTCTTGGCACACGCATAGAATTACCGTCGCGCAAAAGCCTTTTAATCTCACCCATAATCATCGGTACGGCGTAGGTGGAAAACTTTACGCCAAAAGATAAGTCAAAATTATCTATCGCTTTAATTAGCCCTATGCACCCCGCTTGAAAAACGTCGTCAGAACTTCTACTTTTAGTCCAAAAACGCTTTATAACCGATAGAACAAGTCGCATATTAGCAACTATAAATTCATCTCTTGCACTCTCATCGCCAAGTTTAATGCGTGTAAGCAGTTCGTTTGATTGTTTTTCGGTAACGTGAGGCAAGGTCGAAGTATTGACCCCGCATATAACCACTTTATTACTCATATATCCCTCCTATGTACGCTTTTTAAGGGATAGATAGAGTATGTGCTAGATAAGTTTTTTTATACAAAAAAATTCCACCTTTTTACAAGTGGAATTTTAATAGGCTTTTATAATGTTTTTTCCCAAGAATTTACGTCTATTGAATAAACGTCCTTTTTATCAGTTTCACACCAAGCCGCTTTTGCCCGACCTTTATAACCTAGCGGTGCGTGCCAACAAACTGTACCGTTAGCATCTGCACTATACACCATAACAGTTTTATAAACTTCAAGATAATTGCCTTGGGTTGTGTTGTTTAATTCCGATTGAACAAAGGTAAACGTGTGATATTCAGTATCGCTAATTCTTTTCATAGCAAACTGTACGCTGCCAGCAACTGAACTTTCCGCAGCGAGAACGTGCTTTAAGTTACCACCCGAAACGTTCTGCGCACCGTATACCGCCCCATAGTCTTCAAGGTAATCGTGTATAACCATTTTATCGTAAGAGTTAATACCGTACTGAACGTGATTGAGTATGTTTTCTATTAGATACATATGGTTTTGCTTAAACTGATTTTGGTCTTCGTCTGGCAAAACTTCTTCGGGGGCGAATTCAAATTCCTTAATAGATAAGTCAAGGTTAGTATCAACGCTTGCCATAAAGTCGCCTGCAAACGTCCAACTTGCGTAGACGGTGGGGACAACGAAAACAACGGCTATAATTAACAATATAAATATTTTAGAAAGGTGCTTTAACTTCATACGCCCACCCCTTTCAAGATAAGAGCAATAAGTTCTTTTGTCCAGCGCACCTGTCTATCAGAAGTAACCTTAACACGCATAGGATAATTAGCATACTTTTTGACGTTAGATACGTCAGTAAATATGTACTTGCTATTCGCATAATCGATAGGATTAAGCCCTAAATAAGCGTTTAAGGTTTTTCCACGAATAGTAAAGCGAACGATAGGCGTATTGCCTTTTTTATACGTTATACCGCCAACGCTTTCTATCGAGCGAACGCCGTCAACTGATAATAAAGTTTCTAATATGCTGTTAAACCTTTCTTTTGCTATCGCATACTTTTTAAGTTTTTTCTTAAACGTAAGGCTATTCTTTTTGCCTTTCAAATGTTCAAACGGTGAAACCGCCTGCTCAACAACCAAGATAGGCTGTTTAACTTTAAGACTGTTTTTATTGACGATTTCTTCTAAAAGTTCGTTTGTCCAACGTGCTTGTCTATCAGAAGTAACCTTAACACGCATAGGATAATTAGCATACTTTTTAACCGAAGAAACGTCGGTAAATATGTACTTACTATTTGCATAATCGCTAGGATTAAGCCCTAAATAAGCGTTTAAGGTTTTACCGCGCATTGCAAAGCGTATTATAGGCGTATTGCCCTTTTTGAACGTGCGGTTTTTAAAACTTGATATAAGCCTTACGCCATCTATACGACTAACAAGTTCTACAATGCTATCGTACCTTTCACGCATAACGCTTGGCGCTCTATCCAAAAGTTCAGTAAAGGACAATCTTGTATAATCTTTGTTAAACTTATCAAATACAGAAACGTTTTGTTCGGCTTCGGTAATAGCAATTTGGTCAAAGTACCCGATAGCCATTAGCCTTTCGTGCTTAACTTTATTTAGTTTCTTTTCAAGAATAGGCGTAGCAATTACAGCCATTAAAACTAAAATTATACACATCCACCCCGCAGGCGACTGCATAAACAAGACGAAACTTCCAATAAAAGGCACTCTTTCGCCGTGATAAACGCCTAAAATTTGACTGTAATAAACAGGGAATCTATCGGGCGTTTCTATCGCATCACCTTGCAACCTAAACCATCTTTCGTCGGGGTGCCTTTCATTAGGCTCTTCTATGCCAACTACTCTGTGAACGATTCTTACACCATCTACTTCGTAAACGACTATATCGTAAAGTTTAATTTCTTCTGCTGGTGGCTTCTTATAAGTTAAAATCAAGTCAAACGTACCAATTTGGTCGTTCAAATTGTTGGTGAATAAATATGTATTCTTAGAATTTTTCTTTTCCATTGAAGACGTTCTTACGATATTAACCGTAGGAATGTTTTCGGAAAAACAGTTTTGTGCCAAGTTGACGTAAAGCGACAAAGTAAAAATGAGCATTAAGACAACTAAAAAGATGGTGGTGACAACTTTTTCAATTATCGCCCCAATTTTGCCTTTTTGCCCATTATTTTGATATTCTTTTTTAATTACTTCGTCTTCTAATCCGCCTCTTATCATTCTTATCATTTGTTTTGTTATTACCGAAATAACAACCAACCCAACTGAAACGAGCATAACGTAAACGACAAGACATAAGATGAAAACGTATAAATCGTAACCTGACATATTTTATAAGACACAACAAGCATTATCCCGTTTTTACACGGAATAATGCTTTGTCTTTCTTTATAAATTAAATTTATTCGCTAGTTAATTAAGCGCCAGTAGAAACGTCAGTAACACTGTCGGTAATAAATACCACGATGTTACCAGCGATTGCTGCGTTGAACGTGTTCCAATCTTCAAGAGTATCAACGTAGAACGTTTCGCCTAATTGAATATACTCAGAAGCGTCAGCAATCGTATAAGTGAAAGTACCATCACCATTCTTTGTCCACGCAATTTCGCCTGTGCCTTTTTTGTTAATGGTTTCAGGCTTATCTTTTCTTGCATCAAATTTGAAAATAGGCGAATCTGCATAAGTCATTTCGCTACCAGCTAAATTAGCAGAAGTGATAAAGTAGAACTGTGAAACAACACCGTTATCCTTTTGGTCTAAGGTTGCAGCATCAGTAGGTGTAAACGTGAATGTGATTTGGGGCTTTGTTGCGCCATCATCAAGAATCCATTCAATAGCTGCAATGTGGTTAGCGTGCTCTACACTAGTACCAGGCTCTACGTCACTTAACGGTTCAATTGACAATGAGAAGTTGGTGCTAATATTATAAGTACCAGGTGCATTCGCTTCGGTTGAAACTTCACCCATAGCGATGGTAATCGTAGTGTCTTTGTCTACGATGTTGTTGCCAGCGAATACCCAAGCAGCATAAACGCCACTAATGGTAACGCACAAAATCATTGAAATTAATAAACTTAATTTTTTCATAATTTCTCCTTTTGGGAAACCTTTCCCTTAATTTTTATACTGAAAGTATACCCCCCCCCCCTAACAAAAAGTCAAGCGATTTTAACAATTATTTTTTTTTACAAACAAAACTCACATAAAAATATAAAAATCTTTACTGAAAACATCAATAAAGACCTTTATTTTTACATTTTTCCCTTAAATCCAGCCAAGTTTTTTAATCTCAGCGTTAATCGCTTGCCACACTATATCTTTGCACCACCAATGTTCACGGGGTGTTTCAATAAGTTGACACTTGTCTTGTGCGCCGTTTAATTTATAAATTTCTTTTGCAGTTTCAAATGCTCTTCTTGCACCGTCTAACGGAAAGATTTCATCACCCTTGCCCGTAACTGCAATAAAGTTTCTTGGTGCAAGCAAGCACGATAAATCTTGCATATCAAAATATAAGTACGATGACGGAATATAGTTGCAGTTACAATGTATAACGTCTAAAATAGATTCACGGTAAGAGCAGAACGAACAACTTGGAACGCAAAGTTTAATTCTTTCGTCACAACAAGCAGCGTAATAAGAAGTTGTGCCACCGCCCGAATTACCCGTGATAAAAATTTTATCCGTATCTGCTTCTTTAAAGTTAGGAAGAATATCAATGGCTCTCATAACGTCCCAAACTCTTTCACCAATAAGCGTCCTGCCGATTGACAATGCAACAAGCGATTGATAACGGCAAGCTACGTCACGCCATCTAAGGTCGGTGGTCGATTTTCTTTCGCCCATACCACGTTGTTCTATCGCAAGTGCGATATAACCGTTTTTAACCGCTTGAACGCCAACTGCACGGCGGTCAACTTCTTCTTGACTTACGCCATATTTATTCTCGCCAATAGAGAAGTGGAAGCCTGTCGAATGCCCTTGAAGCACTATCGCAACGGGATATTTTTTCTTTTCGCCCTTAGGAATTAATATGTAGCAAGGCACGGTTTCGCCTATTTCACTATCAAAATAAAAACGAATTTGACGATAGTCGCCTTTATCAACTTCGCTTTCAATCTTAAAGTTTACTTCGCTAGTTGCGTTTTTTGCAATGCGATTTAACCCTGTAAGTTCATAAAACTTATCTTTAATCTGCTTTTTCCATTCTTCATAATTGTTTTCAGGATTAAAGGAAAGTTCAGGGATTAAATTCTTAATGATTGTGTCGTGACAAAGGTCTGCATTCACCCTTTTATCAAAATCACTTGTCCACATAATTGACATATTATTATCTCCTAAGTATTATACAAAAATTATAAACATATAGAAATAATTTGTCAACCGAAAATATTCTTTTTTTATTCTAATATATTATTCGGTTTTATTTATGTTAAGGGACAACTCTTTTCCGAAGTCGTTTTCCCTTAACTATCCCTTTTACAAACTCCTCATATCCCCTTACCCCTTATTCTTTAAGGGGTGCTTTTATTTTGGTTTAAGGATTAGAAATGAGTTAGAAACGAGCAAGAGCACAACTTGTTCAAGCAACATTTTAAGGGATTAGAAACAAGCGTGGCTAGGCTCGACTGCGGAAAAGGGTGAGATAGAACGTCTGTTCATCGAAGTCTTTTCCGCAAGGCAGTAAACGACGCCACGCGATGTTTATAAGCCCTTAAAACACCATTTTGGAAAATTCCTTTTTTAACCGCACTATTATCTTTTTTTCAAGACGTGATATGTAACTTTGGGATATACCAAGCATATCGGCAACTTCACGCTGAGTCTTTTCTTCTTCTCCGTTAAGACCATAACGAAGTTCCATTATCTCACGCTCTCGTGTGTTTAGCCTTGTCAACGCCACGCCTAAAAGTTCGGTTTCGACACCGTTTTCTATTTTTTTATACACAACGTCGCCGTCGGTACCCATAACGTCGGATAACATAAGTTCGTTACCTTCCCAATCGGTGTTTAACGGCTCGTCAAAAGACACTTCGCTCTTTAATTTTACCGTACGACGCAAGTGCATTAAAATTTCGTTTTCTATACAGCGTGATGCGTATGTGGCAAGTTTAATATTCTTGTCCGCATTAAAAGAATTAACCGCTTTAATTAAACCTATCGTGCCAACGGACACAAGGTCGTCAAGGTCAACGCCCGTATTTTCAAAACGGCGTGCAATGTAGACCACTAAGCGCAAGTTGTGTTCTATAAGCTTATCCCTAATGCCCGATTCACCGTCTGCAAGACGGCTTAGCATATCGGCTTCTTCCACAGAACTAAAAGGTTGCGGAAGAACTTCTCCCCCACCGATAAAACGGATAAGGTTATCACTTAAACAAAAAATTTTAAGAAACTTTTTTAGCCTTTGCATTATTTTCATCAACGTTTTCCTCCATTAAATCAGGGTGCAAAATCACGTCGTAACCATCGCCCAACGACTCAGCCGACACTAAAAGCGTTACGTTATTATATATATTCGGTTTATCTAAAATATATATCTTTAAACTATCTAATTTAAAGGCATAATTTTCAGTTTTACCACTCACCGTACTGACCGATATTTTTCTTAGTTTAACGCTTAACAAGTTATCGCCTAAAATATCGTAAAAAAGACTTTTCCCACATACGATTACGGGCGAATTATCATCGTATAAGGCGTTGCCCGTATCAAAAAAACCCCGTGCCGTTACCGTTTTTTCACGGCAAGTAAGTTCGATGGTGTATGTTTTACACGCCACGTTTTTATGTCGATACAAATATTTTAATACGTCAACAACTATTCGCACTACTGCGTACACGGGCAGTATCATTATCCCTATCATAAGTTCGGTCGACTGCGGAATATTAAAAAGATAAAATACGCCCGTTATCGCTCCGCCAACAAGAAAGGTAAAAAGAAAAAATAGTAAGGTTACTATGTAGTATTCTCTTGTGCTTTTATACTTGGTAGCAATTAGCGTTAAAAGGATACCCGAAAGTACTTTTACCGCAGTCATAATTAGTGGCACGCTTTCAAGTAGCGGATAAATAAGCGCTATTAAAGCACCGAATAGCGCCGTTAAAAAAAGCCTTTTACGTTTATAACGAACGTTTGCGATTATATGCGTTGCTTTAAGCAAAAGATAGTCTATGACAACGTTATCTATAATAACGTACTCAACGTATACTGTCATAAAATCCCCCGTGCAAAAATGATAACAAACGGCAAGCACATTTTTAAGTAAGTTTTTTTGGTTTAAAATAGTTTTTTGTAGAATAAATTTTGCGATTATAAGGGCAAAAAGAAAATGCTTGGGTTTTTTGCCCAAGCATTTTCTTTTTTAATATTTTTATTTCATAAACGCTAAGATTATATCGTTTTGAACGTATAGGTATTGTTCCTTAATCTTTAACACGTTGCCGTCAAGTTCAAGAAATTGTGCTTTTTTACTAAGCACGTCTTTATATTCTTTTTTAAAGTCCGCATTAAACTCAGCGTTGAATTTTTCTATATCAATTCCGTCACTTGTTCTAAGCCCTAACATAATAAATTCAAACTTAGCGTCTTCATAACCGATATCGTCGCTTGAAATTTCGGGCGATTTGTTGTAAATAACGGCGTTCATATATTCGTCAATCTTAAACGTGTTGGTAAAGCGCCTATTTTCCATAAACGAACTTGCAGAAACGCCAACACCTATGTATTCGCCACGCTTCCAATAGTTCATATTGTGGCGTGAACGCAAACCGTTTTTAGCAAAGTTTGAAACTTCATAACGGTCAAAGCCTTTTTCTTTTAAATACTCAACCACGCCGTCGTAAATATCGGCAACTTCATCGTCCGATAGAAGTTCGCCGTTAAGATAATCGGTATAAATAGGTGTACCGACTTCGGCAGTGAGCGCATAGACTGAAACGTGGCTTACACCGCCAGCGATAGCAAGGTCAATGGTCTTTTTAACTTGCTCTAACGTTTGGTCGTGCAGTCCTATTAAAATATCCGCACTGATATTTTCGCCTTTAAGCATATTACAGCAAAGCAAAAAGTCCTTTGCCGTATGAATTCTGTTTAAACGTTTAAGTTGGTCATCATACCCCGTTTGAAGCCCAATTGAAAACCTGTTTACACCGACCGACTTGTACTCTTTGATTTTTTGCTCATCAACCGTGCCGGGATTAAGTTCAATAGTGATTTCCGCATCTTTTTTAACGGTAAAGCACTTTTTAATCTGTCTTATTGCACCTGCAATA
>JAZNFN010000161.1:0-3609 GCA_045576035.1 Christensenellaceae bacterium | reverse complement strand
GACTTAAAGTAAAAATAATTGTATACTATAAGTAGAAAGAATTTGGAGTGTTTTATGGAACCACAAGCAATTAGCAGTGATTTAATTAGAGGGCATATCGACACCATAATTTTACACACGTTGTTAGACGGCGATAAATTTGCGCAACAAATCAGTAATGCTATTGAAGAAAAAAGCGATAACGAATATAAAATTAATCAAGCTACTCTTTATAGTTCGTTAAAACGGCTTGAAACATTAAAATTTGTTAAATCTTATTGGTATGATTCTGTGGACGTTGGCGGTCGCAGAAAGTATTTTCAGTTGACTGAAAGCGGTAAATCTTCGGTTGAAAGCAATTTGTCAAATTGGTCTTATTCACGCTCCATTATAGATAAGTTAATGGATTGCGCACCCACGCCAGTTTATAAAACACAATACGTTGAAAAAATCGTTGAAGTACCTGTCCCCAATCCAAGTTTTTCAGCCGAAAAGTCTGCCGAACCTGAAAAAGAAAACGTTATTATTGAGAAAAAAGTTGAAAACGTTCAACAACAAAATAATACAGAAAAATCTGCTGACGTTAATCAAGATATTAATTTTAGAAACATACTAAACGGTTTAATTAAAGCGACTACCGTGCAAAAGGTTAAAGAAAATAACGTTACCGATGAAATGGTTGTTGAAGAAAAACCCGTTGAAATAATAGAAAAACCTAAATTTAACCAAACTATTAATGAAACAGACTACAACTCTCAGCGTTCAAATAATGGTAAAATTGACTTTGGTGATTTAACTCTAAAAGCCGCAAAAGAAGGATATAAAATTAAAATTTCATCAAAAGATTCTTATGTGCCAACAGGAATAACGCTAATAAACAAATTAAATTTTACAGCATCACTTGCGATATATCTAATAGTTTTATTTGAATTTTTGATGTTTTCATTAGTCCACGGTGTTACACTTTCCTTGTCAACAACCACAACTGTTATTTGTATTGCACTATTCACGCTTTTTCCTATCGTTATGGCGATAAGATACAAACGTTATCCAAATAAATGTATTGCAAAACAAATTAACGCTGATTCTATCTTAACAGCTTCAATAATTGTTTTTAATTTACTACTTATAAATCTTGCAGGCGCACTGTTATTTAATCTAGATTTTTCTAATGCTTACAGCACTTTGATTTATATAGCAATACCAATTACGCTTTACTTAGACGTTTTTGTTTATTTTATAATAAGATACTGTATCTCAAAGCTTAATTCATTTAAGGTAAAACACAAAAAAACCGCTTAACAGCGGTTTTTTCTTTGCTTTTTATATATTTAATAAATAATTTATTTCAGCGGCGTTAAGCGGTCTAACTTCGCCACGGTTTAAACCTGTAAGAGTTAAATCACCAATTTTAATTCGTTTTAAGAAGTCAACGCTGTTTCCAACGGCTTCAAACATTTTTCTAACTTGACGGTTTCTGCCTTCTGTTATCGTAATATGTAACTTTGACGAAGTCTTGTTACTTTCTATAATTCTAACGTTACATTTTTTAGTCTTAACACCATCAATATAAACGCCACCACGAAGTTTAGACAAATCTTCGTCAGAAACAGGCTTTTCTGTCTTAACCAAATAAGTTTTAGGAACTTCGTTTTTAGGGTGCGTTAGTTTAAACGTTAAGTCACCGTCGTTGGTTAAAATCAATAGACCTTCGGTGTCGTAATCAAGCCTACCGACCGGAAATAAGCGTTTTGCACTTTGTGGCAATAAATCCATAACGGTTTTTCTACCTTTATCGTCTTTAACTGTACAAACGTAACCCTTAGGCTTATTCATTATATAATAGTCAAATTTTTTGACAGCTGAAACAAGTTTTCCGTTTACTGAAACCGAATCAGAACCAACTTCAACGTCGTCTCCTGCTGAACAAATTCTTCCATTAATTTTTACTAAGCCATCTTTTATTAATTGGTCGGCTGCACGCCTTGAAGCAACACCACAAGTTGCAAGATATTTGTTGATTCTCATAAATTACCTTATATATTATTCTATATCTATTATTGTATAGATTTTTTCTTTAAAAATCAATTTATTTTGCACATAAATTTTAACAAATCCAACTTCACTATCTTTTTTTATAGGTGCGGATAGCTGTTGCTCATAATCATATTGAACGTTAATATCCGCATATTCACTATCTTTTAGTGGAACAATAATATCATTATTAATATATATTCCACAAGTTTTATCTCTATTTTTAACGTTTACAAAATCAATAATATTATCACTTTCAACTATTTTATAGTTTTTATAATTTTCGAACGATTGCGTTAATAAACTCTTTGAGCGTTCAAACATTGGTGGACAGTTTAATACTACACAAATGAGTTCTAGTCCATTTCTTAAACAACTGCTAACCAAACACCTACCCGCTTTTTTAGTATAACCGGTTTTAATACCGTTAGCGCCATCAAACTCTTTAAGCATTTTATTTTTATTAGTTAAATACCTATCGTAGTTTTTTGTTGTAAAAGGTATTTTAACTGCTTTTGTCGCAACTATACTTCTAAAATCTTGATTTTTCATTGCATAACGAGAAATTAACGCTAAGTCATAAGCAGTTGTATAATGATTATCATTGTGCAGACCGTGCGGGTTTACAAAATTACTATTTAATGCCCCGATTTTTTTAGCCGTTTCATTCATTAGTAGACTAAATTTTTCAATACTACCACTGCAATAAACAGCAAGTGTTTCAGCACAATCGTTTCCCGACCTTAGCATCAAACCGTATAATAGGTCCTTTACGCTAAGTTTTTCCCCAACTTCAAGATAAATACTAGAACCTTCAACACCCACAGTTTTATCAGTGACGGTAATAACATCGCTTATATTACAGTTTTCAATAATACAAATTGCCGTTAATATCTTAGTCGTACTTGCCATATATTTTTTTTCATAAGCATTATTTTCAAATAAAACTCTACCTGAGTTTACGTCCATTATTATTTCACTAACTGAGTTGGTATATGCAACAACGTTAAAATTATTTTGGTTGAAAATCATAATAGAAAACAGCGTTAATATTAAAGAAAACACAATAGTTTTATATATTTTTTTCATCTTTTAATTCACTTATAAAGTCCGAAACTTTGTCAATTAATTTTTCATAAGAATTTCCAGCAATATTTAATAGTTTAAATTTGTCGTTTTCTTTTAATAAAAAGCCACAAGGTTTTACAGATACAACTGCACCGTTCCCTGCTGAAAACGGTAAGTCCGACGAACTGTTAAATATGCCAAGTTTTCCGTATTCACCGCCACCGGATAATATTCCAACCGTAATTTTTGATACAGGAATAATAATTTCACCGCTTTCTGTTTTTAATGGACTACCAAAAACCGTGTTAACGTCAATAATCGTACTTAAATTCTTTAACGTTGTTTCTATTGTTTCATTGATTTTATTTTGTTTTTTTTCTGATTGCATAAATCACTTTCCCCACTATAATTTTAATAAAACTCATAAATATCATAAGTAAATTAAATAATACAACTGAATCTATAAAGATGTCTAAATTGAAATTTTCGTTTTCATTGGTAATAATTTTGTTATAAAAATCAAAATAA
>JAZNFN010000160.1:0-4353 GCA_045576035.1 Christensenellaceae bacterium | reverse complement strand
CAAAACGTTACTTTTACTTTTATTTTAATAGCAAGTTTTAATATCGCGTTAGTAGTTACTATACGGATAGTTTTTGCGTTGACTTAAAGCTTTGTAGTAATTACTGCAAAGCTTTTTTTAAGTTTTAATACCTTTTAATTTAGAAAATCTTTTTTTGGAGACGGTATATGATTATAGTCGTTAAAAACCAGTGCGAAAAAACTCAATTTGATAACCTTGTGGATTGGATTAAAGACTTGGGGCTTGATATTCACGTTAGCCGTGGTGAGCACTCTACGGTTTTAGGACTTGTGGGCGACACAAGTAGGGTAGATATCGACCTTATCTCTACGCTTGATATAGTAGAACAAGTTCAGCGTGTTCAAGAGCCTTATAAGAACGCTAACAGAAAATTTCACCCCGAAGATACCGAAGTTGACGTGGGCGGTCATAAGATTGGCGGACTTAACTTTCAGGTAATCGCAGGGCCGTGTTCGGTTGAAAGTGAATCGCAGATTATAGAAGTTGCAAACGCTGTAAAAGAAGCAGGCGCAACAATGCTTCGTGGCGGTGCTTTTAAGCCAAGAACATCGCCTTACGCTTTCCAAGGACTAAAAGGCACGGGTATTGAACTTTTGTTAAAGGCAAAAGCAGAAACGGGACTTCCCGTAGTAACCGAACTTTTAAGCGTAACCGACCTTGACTTATTTAAGGACGTTGACGTTATTCAAATCGGTGCAAGAAATATGCAAAACTTTGAGCTTTTGAAAGAAGTCGGAAAGACGGGTAAACCTATTCTCTTAAAGCGTGGACTTGCAAACACCTTGCAAGAACTTCTTATGAGTGCAGAATACATTATGGCAGAGGGCGACAGCCAAGTAATTCTTTGCGAAAGGGGTATAAGAACTTTTGAAACGATGACAAGGAACACGCTTGACCTTTCGGCAGTTCCCGCACTTAAAGATAAAACGCACTTACCTATCGTTATTGACCCAAGTCACTCAACGGGCATTGCAAGGTACGTTGAACCCATGTCGCTTGCAGCGGTAGGAGCAGGGGCGGACGGACTTATAATCGAAGTTCACAACAATCCTAAATGTGCGCTTTGCGACGGCGCTCAGTCGTTAAACCCCGTACAGTTCAATGAACTTATGAAAAAGATAAAAACAATGTTGCCGATAGTTGGTAAAAATTACGACGGAAAATAAATAGTATGAAAATAGGTATTGTAGGTCTTGGTTTAATCGGTGGTTCGTTGGGTCGAACCATAGTTTCGAGAACAAACCACGTCGTTTACGCATACGACCTTTCAAATAGGGCTATGCTTGACGGAAAATTGCTGTCTGCATATCATCACGAACTAAATGATGATAATATAGGGGATATTGATATTTTATTTTTATCGCTTTATCCCGAAGCGCTTGAAATTGCGCTTAACGAATACTGTAAAAAACTTAAAAAAGGTTGTTTGGTTGCAGACTGTTGTGGTAATAAGCGTAGGGTAACAGAGCAAATGAAAGAACTTGCTAAGTTATATCCGCACCTTGATTTTATAAGTACTCACCCTATGGCTGGGCGTGAGTTTTCGGGGGTAAGTCACTCTACTGCAACGCTGTTTGATAGAGCGTCAATGATACTTGTACCCGTAAAAGCCGATATAAAAAGGATTGCCGAACTTAAAGCATTTTCGCTTGAAATCGGGTTTGGCAGTGTTGTTATAACGACGGCTGAAAAGCACGATGAAATTATAGCGTACACTTCTCAACTTGCGCACCTTGTTTCAAGTTCTTATATAAAGAGCAAAACGGCATCTCAGTTTATGGGCTTTTCGGCAGGCAGTTTTAGGGATATGACAAGGGTTGCAAGGCTTTCGCCTGAAATGTGGTCTCAACTAACGGTCGATAACGCTGATTTTCTTGTCGGTGAAATTGACAGTATTATAAACAGTTTAACAGAGTACAAAAACGCACTTCAAAATAAAGATAAACAAACTATGATTAATCTTCTTGCCGATGGAAACGAAAAGAAACTTATATCGGAAAAGATGAGAAGAACAGGCAAAAATGAAAACTAAAAAAATAAAGGTTAATGCGTCTACTTCATACGACGTTTTAATCGGTGAAAATTTAATAAGCAAAACGGGTGAATTAATAAGTAGCGTTATATCTAAGTGCAAAATTGCCATTATTACCGACGATATAGTTGATAAACTTTATTCAAATACGGTTATTAATTTTATTGAAAGTGAAAATTTTACCGTGGTGAAATTTGTTTTCAAACACGGTGAGCAGAGTAAAAATATTCAAACGTATGCGGAAATTTTGAACTTTTTAGCGCAAAATGAACTTACAAGAACTGATGCAATCATCGCTCTTGGGGGCGGTGTTGTCGGCGATATGGCAGGTTTTGCAGCGGCAACGTATTTGCGTGGAATTAAGTACGTTCAAATCCCCACGACGCTTTTAGCACAGATAGATTCATCGGTCGGTGGTAAAACGGCAGTGGATTTACCAAGCGGAAAAAACCTTGTAGGCGCATTTAAACAGCCGTCGCTTGTTATATGCGACGTTGCTACTCTAAGTACGCTTGATGCTGAAACGTTTGTTGACGGTATGGGCGAAGTGTCAAAGTACGCCCTTTTAGATAAAAAGGTAAACGAACTTTTAGATAAAGATTATTCGTTAATTGAACTTGTGTATCTTTGTGTAGATTATAAACGCCGTATCGTTGAAGCAGATGAGTTTGAGGGTGGACTTAGAAAACTTTTGAACTTAGGGCATACCCCGGCGCACGGTATAGAAAATTTAAGCGGTTATACTATTGCTCACGGAAAAGCCGTTGCAATGGGGCTTGACATAATACTTTCATCTTCGTTAAAGCACGGTTATATAAGCCAAAACGATTATATCGAAATGAAAAACAAGGTTGAAAAATGCGTGGGAAATAACGTTTGTCCGTTTAGGATAGAAGATATATGCAAAGTCTCATTATCGGATAAAAAGCGCAGTGGCGACAGTATAACTTTAATTATGGTTCACGGCGTTGAAGATTGTCGTCCACATAAAATAAGCGTTGACAGTATGACGGAGTATTTAAGATGAACGTTACTCTAAACGGCGCACGGATAAGCGGAACTATTAAAGCGATACCGTCAAAATCGTACGCACATAGAATTTTAATATGCAATTTTCTTGCTGGTAAACCTTTAAATACAGGTTGCGACGGCTTTACTTCAAAAGACATTGAAGCGACTAAGCGTTGCCTTGAAGCACTTTCTAATGGCGGAAACACGCTTGACTGTGGTGAATCGGGTTCAACTTTAAGATTTTTAATACCGCTTGTGTCGGCTATCGGTGGGAAGTACCGTTTAATAGGGCACGGAAGACTTATTGAGCGGCCTAACGACGAACTTTTTAACGTGCTTAAAGCGCACGGTGTAACTGCGACCCAAGACGGACAAGTGGAAGTTTGTGGCAAACTTACTTCGGGCGAATATAAACTTCGTGGCGATATAAGTTCACAGTACGTTACGGGGTTAATAATGGCGCTTTCTATACTTGACGGCGACAGTACGATTGTTCTTACTACACCGTTAGCGTCCGCACCGTACGTTGATATTACTATCGAAGTGCTTAAAAATTTTGGCGTAGTGGTTGAAAAAAACAAAGACGTATTCAAAATAAAAGGCAATCAAAAATACTGTGGCGACGCTAAGGCTGAGGGTGACTGGTCGAATATGGCGTTCTTTATGACGCTCGGTGCAGTTGCCGGCGAAGTTACAGTAAACGGTATGAACTTTAATAGCGTTCAGGGCGACAAAAAAATATTACAGGTTTTGCGTGATGCAGGCGCAAGTTTAACGGTAAGCGAAAATTCGGTTACGGTAAAAAAGGGCGAATTAAACTGTTTTACGCTTGATGCTGAAAATTGCCCCGATTTAGTTCCCATAGCAAGTGTGATTGCAGCGTTTTCTAAGGGAACGACGGTTATAAAAAACGTTGAAAGACTTAAAATTAAAGAGAGTGATAGGATAGAAACTACAATTAAAATGCTCAAAGCGTTTGGGATAAACGCAGAGAGCGACGGGCATGACCTAACTATATACGGCGGTCAAGTTAGAGGGGGCGAAATATCGTCCTTTAACGACCATAGAATAGTTATGAGTTCGGCAGTTTTATCGGCAGGGGCAGACGGACGTTCTAAAATAATAGACGCTGAGGCAGTCAATAAGTCTTATCCCACTTTTTTTGAAGATTATACAAGTGTTGGAGGTATAGTCAGTGAAGTTTAACGATAAACAGACTTCGGTTTATAACGGAAATAAATTGCGTGTGGAAATTTTCGGCGCATCGCACGCTGATAAAATAGGCGTAG
>JAZNFN010000159.1:0-4844 GCA_045576035.1 Christensenellaceae bacterium | reverse complement strand
ATGAAAAAATCTTGGTTAAACGATAAAACTGTTTTAATAACTGGCGCAAGTGGTGGTTTGGGTTTTGCAATAGCAAAATTACTAATCGAAAAATATAACTGTAAAATAATCGGCGTTGCACGCAACGAACAAAAATTGTTAAGCGCAATGGAAACGCTAGGACCACTTAAAAATAGATTTTCCTATTGTCTTTTTGACGTTTCGGTTAAAGAAAATTGGAAAAGTTTTTATAATCACGTCATAGAAAACGACATACAAATTGACGTTATAATTAACAACGCAGGCTTTATGTTGCCTTTTGAAAAATTTGAAAAGTGTAGCGAAGAAGAAATTTTTGAAATTATTAACACGAATTTTATTGCAAACGTAGTTTCTATAAAAACTCTTATACCTGTAATCAAAAAATCTTCTTGCCCTGCAATTGTAAATATTTGCAGTGCCGCTGGGCTTTGCGCAGTAGTTGGGCAATCAATGTACTGTGCAACAAAATCTGCTATGAAAGGTTTTACAGAAACATTGCAACAAGAATATAAAAAGCAAATTTACGTTGGTGGCGTTTATCCAGGCTTTATTAAAACTGATATTTTGAATAGACAAAACGTGGAAACCAAAAACAATAAACTTATCAATAAACTTATGATGCCCGTTCAAAAAGCATCTAAAAAAATTGTTAAAGGCATACATAAAAAGAAAAAACGTATGGTAATGGGTTTTGACGGAAAATCAATGAGCATTTTTGGTAGACTTTTCCCAAAACTCACCCCAACGGTTATAACGAAAGTATTAAAATCGTCAAAATTAGACTTGTTTAAGGACGTATTTGATTTTAGGGAAAAAATATGAAAAGAATTTTAACTATACAAGACATATCGTGTATCGGAAAATGCTCTTTAACGGTAGCACTCCCCATTATCTCAGCATTTGGTGTTGAATGCGGTGTTTTGCCAACAGCAGTGCTTTCAACCCATACGGCGTTTAATGGCTTTACCTTTCGTGATTTAACAGATGACCTTGAAAAAATAGCAAATCATTGGCAAGACCAAAAAATAAAGTTTGACGCACTATATACAGGATATTTAGGGTCGTTCCGTCAACTTGATATCGTTACTAAAATTTTCGAAAAATTTAAGAATGAAAATAATTTTATCTTAGTTGACCCTGTAATGGCTGACAACGGAAAGTTATACCTTGGGTTTGACGAAAATTTTGCCTTTGAAATGGCAAAGCTTTGTAAAAAAGCAGATATCATAGTCCCCAACCTAACCGAAGCCTGCTTTATGTTAAATTGTCAGTATATTGCTGACGGTTATAGCGAAGATTATATCAAAGATATTTTAGTTAAGCTTACAGATTTGGGTACAGATACCGCAATAATTACAGGCGTTAAGTTAAGCGACAAAGACCTTGGTGCTTACGGATATACAAAAAGCAAAAACGAATTTTTTTCTCACTTTAACAAGCACTTACCTAAAAGCTTTCACGGTACAGGCGACATTTTCGCAAGTTCACTTTGTGGCGCTTTAACACTCGGAAAAGACATAAAAAAATCCTTACAAATAGCAGTTGATTTTACCGTTCAATGTATTGAAAATACAATCGATAATCCATCGCATAACTGGTATGGTGTTGAGTTTGAAACTGCCCTACCTTACTTAATTAATATGATTAAATAAAAAAACCCTCTTTTGCAAGTTTGCAAAAGAGGTTTTTAACATTTTATTAAAGTTTAACGAAAAATTCGGGGCGATGGAAGGTATTTGAACAAGCAGGTTGCCAAGCAAACAAGTTTTTATCAGAAATTCCACCTTCTGTTTCTATTCTAAAAGCATTGAATAAAATGCCCTTTTCTTTATCGTAACCGATTTTATCTAGCGGAACCGTAAACTTACACTTATAGTCATCGCCACAAATTTCTACTTCTGATACTACAAAGCATTCGTCAATTGGGTCAAGAATTAAGTCGCCGTTACCATTATTTGTGATTTTCATTAAAAATACACAGTTGTTAGGCGCAACTTCTATTTCAAAATAATGTTTAAGACTGCCGTCCGTACAAATAAACGCTTCACACGCATCACCATTAAAGACATCGCTGTTATAAGTTTGCCCTGCACTATAAAACTTAGAATTTTTACAATAAAAATCAAAAGTTAAATGTGTATCTGTAAGCGTTACTGTGACGTCTGTTTCAAATTTTGCCGGGTCGCCTGTTCTATAATTTCTTAATTTTTTTGATATTATCATATTTTTCCCTTTATTTTGTAATCGTTACTTTATTAAGCGCTCTTGGGCTATCAGGATTATTACCTATACCACAAGAAATTTTACAAGCAAACATTTGCGCAAACAATGCAAATGCAAACATACAAACTTCTTCTGAAACGCTGAACTTTATAAGAGCGTCGTTGCACCTTGCAAACTTGCCCGTAAGCAACACGTCATTTGTAACTAATAATACGGGCGCTTTAAGCGAAAGCATTTTTTCAACACACTTAATTTGGTCGGTGCGGACTAGATTTTTCATCTCACTATCTCCCTTATTCTCTGCACAATAGATAATAACGGGAGTTTTTTCATTTACCATAGCCATTGGACCGTGATAGAAATCACTTCCCGCATAGCCTTTAATTTGAATATAGCAAGTTTCTTGTAGTTTAAGCGACGCTTCAAGTGCAATAGGATACGTTACACCTCTTGAAAGGACAAATCCGCTTTGCATATCCTTAAACTTATCAGCATATTTAGTGGTAAGCACGTCAATTTGCGGAATAACTTTCTCAATTTCAGTCCTTAAACTTTTAAGCATCATCAAATCTTCTTTGTGTTCTGAAAGTTCAGCTGCAAGCCACAACAAAACGAAAAGTTGCGCACTAAACGTTTTTGTAGCAGCAACACTACTTTCAAGCCCTGCATTACAGTACAAATGATACTTCGCTTCTTTTGCCATAGGACTTTCTTTATCGTTTGTTACGGCTATCGTAATAGCGCCTTGTTCGTTACCCTTTTTTATAACTTCAAGTACGTCCGCCGCTTTACCGCTTTGACTACACCCTATGACTATACTATTTGAGTAATTAATTTTACCTTTATAAAGTGTAATTACGCTAGGCGCAGAAAGTCCCACAGTGTACTCAGAATTAACTTCAAGAACGTACTTAAAGAAAATCATCGCGTGGTCACTTGTTCCGCGCGCCGCAGCAACAAAGTTTTTAACGTTACTTGCTTTAATAGCCTTAACAAGACTATCCATCACAAGACTATTTTCTTGCTGAATTTCGCCAAAAACTCTTGGGGTTTCATTAATCTCTTTCCACATTAAAGTATCAGTATATCTCACGGCATTTCTCCTATAAGTTTATTCTATCACTAAACTTACATAATGTCAATACTTTTTATTTAATTTCGGGTAATGATGCAGCAGCAATACTTTGTCCAACTCTCTTATTTGATTCATCAGGCATAGTAATATTTATATTAGCATATTCTGGGAATTCAGCCTCTAAAACTTCTTTGGCTTTATTCACGATAATACTACCACCTTCACCGCTAGTAACCCTACCTAAGAGCAATAAGTGTTTAATTTTATAAAATTCTGCATAGTAAGGAATAGCGTAGCCTAAGTAAACGCCTATATCAGAATAAATTTGCTTTGCAAGTTCACTATTTTCAGTCATCAATTTTTGAATAACTTTAAGTTTTTCAGCAGGTGAAGCACCATCTTCGAATTTATAACCTGCACTTTCAGCAAGTTTAATTACGCTGTCCTGTGAAAAATATTTAACGCCACAACCGTAATCACCACTCCACTCGTCAACCATTGCATCTTTGTTAAAATCAACAGGCACGAAAGCAACTTCTGAAAGCCAACCGTTAAGAAGTCCTTTATCATTGATGTAGCCAACAGCTTCACTTGTTCCCATAGCAATACCTAAAACGCAATTATCTTTTAAGTCGATTGCGCCTGCAAGTGCCGTAACGTCACCGTCGTTTGCAACTTCTAACGGTGCATTAAGTTCTTTTGCAATATCAATATACATATTTTGAACGTGTGGTTTATAGTCTTCTTTTGGCACCTTAATAAACAATGATGCAACCATAATTTTATTATTGATATATACACCTGCACTTGAAACACCAATAGCATCAACCCTTGGCATTTTTGAAGCGGCAGTTTTCATTGCCGTCATAATTCCTTCGTAATGGTAGTGATAGTCTGAATTTGTTTTTGGGAACCAAACAACTTCTTCACTATATACAACCTTACCGTCAACTACTGCACTTACCTTTCTATCGCTTCCACCTGCGTCAAAGCCTATTCTGCAACCATCAAGATGTCCGCCGATTTTAACAGCACAGTTGTTTTCCTTAGGAAAATTTTCATCATCAGTTTTTATAACTTCAAAAGGTTGTTCATAAACCGTTTTCATAAAATCAACGTCAAAAGCACGTCTTCCCTTATCAGTATAATCGTCTTTAATTCTTTGATAAACGTAATCGTCCCCACAAATATAAATCTTATAGCCACCAACAACCCAAAGCATAGATTTAATAATTCTCTCACAAACTTCGTAGTTTTCTTGCGCTTTTTCTTGTGAAGCAAAAATATCAAGTGTGAATATATAATTATATCCGTCATTTCTTTCAACGCAAAGTTTTACAGTTTTATTTTCTTCCTTTTTCACCTGCTGCCTAAACTCTTTAAGTTTCACACTCATTGGGTAAAAATTCTTGTCGTAAGCGGGTACAAATTTCATAATAATACTCCTTGGTTATTTATAATTTAATTATACAATAAATTATCAATTTAAGTTTATAAATTTTTTGTTATTGTTTACACAAAAGGA
>JAZNFN010000158.1:0-12119 GCA_045576035.1 Christensenellaceae bacterium | reverse complement strand
TATTGATTTCATTGTGTTTTACTGTTATTTTCGGCATTTCAATATTTGGGTTGGTAAAACGATTTGATTGTTCAATATTTGAATTGGATTTTTTCATCAAAACCTTTAACTTGTATCTTTCAGGGGCAATATTATCGGCTAAAAGTATTTTGTGTTCGTCGTCATAACTTATTTTATCAATAAATACTTCTTGGGTGTTTTCACTTAATTTTATTTGGTGGGGTTTAGGTTTATTTTTATAATATTCGCTCCAAATTTGTGCTGATATAATTGACGGAACACTACCACCTGTTATATTGTTATCAAGTAAATTTTCGCTTTTATTACCAAACCAAGTTCCTAAAACGTACTCTGACGTGTAAGATATTGTGTAGGCATCAGTGTTTCCATTTTTATTTCCAACAGTTCCCGTCTTTGCGTAAATAGGAAAGTCGTTAAAAGAGAGTTTTTTTGCAGTTCCGTCCGTAACGGTATGGTGCATAATATCATTCATAATACTCATAGTATCTTCGCCAAAAACTTTTGTGTTTTTTGTATGGTTTTGATAAATGATTTCGCCGTACTCATTTTCAATCTTATCAATAAAACAATAGGGGGTGTAATACCCAAAATTGTTAAACACCGTATAAGCATTGACAACGTCAATTAGCGAAACACCGTTTTCCGTTGCACCTAACGCTAAACATAGCGAATTATCATTATCACTTAAAGATAGGTTTAGCTTTTCTAAATAGGCTTTTGCCTTTTCTATTCCCGTATAATTTAGTAATTTAACAGCACATACGTTCAAGCTTTTTGCAAGAGAATCTTTTACTGAAACATATCCGTAGTATTTATCGTTATAGTTTGCTGGGGAATATCCGTTGAAGTCTGTTTTTTCGTCAAGTAAAAGTGTAGCCGAATTAACCACGTCTAGTTCAATTGCCGGAGCATACACTAGAAGCGGTTTTATCGTTGAACCAAACTGCCTTTTTTCATTCGCACAAGTTGAGTAATATGCACACACGTTTCCGTGAGGAGATAACATTACCGCACTTTTATTCGCATCTATTTTATTGTCTTTAATATTATTTTCAACAATGCTTTGAGCCTCTTTGTCGAATTTAGTATATACTTTTAAATTTCTGTTTTTGTATGGTGAACTTTCAATTAACGAATTTAGTTCTTTTCTTGCATAATAAAGAAAATCATATTGTATTTGCTCAGCATTTTCAGTATAAATTTTAATAGGTGTGTTTATAAGAGTATTATAACATACTTCATCAATATAGCCTTGCGAAAACATTTCTTTTAATACAACATTTCTTCTTAATGTGCATTTATCATAATCAACCAAAGGCGAATAATTTGACGGTGCTTTTATTATACCTGCAAGTGTTGCACTTTCCCCGATAGTTAAATCTTCAACAGATTTATTAAAGTAATGTAATGCTGCGCTTGTTATTCCATAACAATTATTACCAAAATATATAGTATTTAAGTATTTTTCTAAAATTTCGTCTTTACTGAAACGTTTTTCAAGCTCCAAAGCAAGCTTAATTTCTACAAGTTTTCTCTTTATAGTTTTTTCGTTTGATAGGTGAGTATTTTTTATCAACTGCTGACTTATAGTTGACGCACCTTCCTTAAAAGAGAAACTTTTAACGTTGTTTAATAAAGCACGACCAAGACCTTTATAGTCTATACCGTTGTGATAGTAAAATCTTTTATCTTCAATCGCAATAAACGCATTTTTAGTGTGCTCTGGAATTTTTACAAATTCAGAAATAGACTTTCCGTTTATTTCTTCTGTGATTAAGTCGTTATTTTTATCATAATAGCAAACCATTCTGTCCAGATTTATAAGTTTACTTTCGTCAAGTTTAACGTTAAAAGTAACAACGTTAAAAAATAAGACAAATCCGAGAACTACTATAAACATTGCCGATAAAATTAAAAAAACTATTTTCAACGAATTTTTCATATGTTTTTAGTATGTAAAAGTATAGATATATTATTCAAAAGTATAATTTATAAATTGACAATTTTTAAATAATAAGTTATTATATATAATATGGAAAATTCGACGAAAAAATATTTTATAACAACGTACGGCTGTCAAATGAACTTGCACGAATCGGAAAAAATTGCAGGAATCTTAAAAAGCCTAAATTATGACAAAGCAAATAGCGAAAAAGACGCAGATATAATAGTGTTCAATACTTGCTGTATTCGTGAAAATGCCGAAGATAGAGCAGAAGGAAATATCGGTGCGTTAAAACAGCTTAAAAAAGCTAACAAGAATTTGATTATAGCCGTTGGCGGTTGTATGACCCAACAAAAAGGCTATGCACAAATTTTGCACGATAAGTTTCCTTTTATTGATATAATTTTCGGCACGCACAACCTTGAAAAATTCAAGGACCTTTTAACTAAAAAATTGTCTCAAAAGAAATCCTTAATTGCGATTGATGAAAAAGAGAGCGAAATAATTGAAGGGACGGAAAAAGCTCGTACAAGTTATCCAAATGCGTGGGTCAATATAACTTATGGTTGTAACAATTTTTGCACATATTGCATTGTGCCTTACGTTCGTGGTCGTGAACGTAGTCGTAAAATGGAAAACATCATTGATGAATGTAGGGAACTTATTGAAAGTGGTTATAAGGAAATTACCCTTTTAGGTCAAAACGTAAACAGTTACGGCAACGATTTAGATGGTGTTGATTTTGCCACCTTGATAGATAAAATATCTGAAATTCCTGGTAAATTCCGTTTGCGTTTTATGACAAATCACCCCAAAGATTTGACCGAAAAATTAGTTGAATCAATAAGTAGAAGCGAAAAAACTGCTAAATCTATTCATTTGCCAATACAAGCAGGCTCAAACCGTATATTAAAACTTATGAATAGAAAATATACACGAGAAGATTACTTAAATAAAATCGAGATTTTGAGAAAGCATATTCCTGATATTGCAATTACTACCGACATTATGGTCGGCTTTCCAACCGAAACAAACGAAGATTATCTTGATACGTTAAACCTGGTTAAACAAGTAGAATTCGCAGGGGCTTTTACTTTCATTTATTCTAAACGAAAAGGTACACCAGCAGCCACTATGGACGGACAAGTTGATGAAAACGTTTCAAAAGAAAGAATAGTTGAATTGATTGATGTGCAAAATTCAATAAACAGAATGCAGTCACTAAACTATCTTGATAAAACGATAGAAATTCTCTGCGAAGGTTACGACGAAAAAAAGAATATGTATTTAGGCCGTGACACTTACGGTAGAATGGCATATTTTTGTGGCGACGATAGTATGATAGGTAATTTTGTTAATGTTAAAATTAATAAAACGGGCGGTATTTCTTTAATAGGGGAAATTGTAAAATAATAAATTAGAGAGGATAAAATGGCTCTTTCACCAATGATGCAACATTATTTGCAGACAAAAGAAAAATTAAAAGATTGCATAGTTTTTTATAGACTTGGCGATTTTTACGAAATGTTTTTTGACGATGCGATAAAAGCTTCGTCATTGTTAGATTTAACACTTACGGGCAGAGACTGTGGTCTAGAAGAACGTGCTCCAATGTGTGGTATTCCTTTTCATGCTGCCGATATGTATATATCAAAGCTTGTTTCGCTTGGTGAAAAAGTCGCTATTTGCGAACAATTAACTCAGCCAGGTGGTAAAGAACTTGTTAAAAGAGACGTTGTTAAAATAGTTACAGCGGGCACGGTAACAAACAACGAACTTATTGATGATAAAAGTAATAATTTTTTGGCTTCTGTTTACATTAAAAACAACAAGTTTGCAATTTCGTGGGTAGATATTACCACAGGTGAATTCTTGGTTAGAGACTTCAACGGTAAAAATGCTCTATCAGATTTACTTGACTCTTTGGTTAGAATCAGTCCTGTTGAAATAATTTCTAATAGTGAAGCGCAAGAAACGTTTAATAATTCACCGCTTGTTGTTCACGGTGTACTTCCACGCTTTCAAGCATTTACAGAAAGCGAATTCAACTTAAACAATGCAACAAACACACTAAAAGCTCAACTTAACGTTCTAACGCTTGACGCTTTTGGTTTTTCTGACTGCGATGAGTGTGTGTGCTCGTCAGGTGCTCTTGTATCTTATCTGCACGAAACTCAAAAACACGCTCTTATCAACATCAATAAAATCAAGCGTGAAAATACTGAAAAATTAATGATGCTTGATATTAACGCCATTCGCAATCTTGAACTTACAAAAACTTTGCGTGATGGAAAAAGATACGGTTCATTGTTGTGGTTGCTTGATAAAACCAAAACGAGCATGGGGGCAAGAAAGCTACAAAATCTTATACTTTCCCCCTTAAATGATATTGATAAAATAAATTATCGTTTAGACGGCGTGGAAAGTCTTTACAAAAATACTCTTATACGACAAAGTTTACAAAATTCCTTGTCAGCAGTAAAAGATATAGGAAGAATAACGGGTAAGATTTCAAACGGAAATTTAACTGCAAAAGATTGTGTTTCTTTAAGAACTTCGCTTGAACTTTTACCCAATATTAAATTTCAACTTGTAGGGATTGATGCGCAGTTTATTTGCGATATCGTCGATAATCTAAGTGATTTTTCTAATACGGTAAATCTATTAAAAAATGCAATAGTTGACGAGCCGCCTAACAATATGAAAGACGGCGGATATATTAAAAACGGTTATAACACTGAACTTGATAATCTTCGTTCTATGGGCACAAACAGCAAGTCTATGATTGCCGAAATAGAAAATCGTGAGCGTGAAAATACAGGCATTAGAACTCTTAAAATAGGCTATAATAGAGTTTTTGGGTATTATATTGAAGTTACTAATTCATTTAAGGATAAGGTTCCTTATAATTACCTAAGACGTCAAACGTTAGCAAATGCTGAAAGATACGTTACAGAAGAACTTAAAGAACTTGAAGTGAAAATCTTGTCAAGTGATGAAAAGGCTTTACAGCTTGAAAACACAATATTTACCGCTATAAAAGAACATTTAATCAGCTTAATGAGCGAACTTCAAGCAACTGCCAATGCCATTGCAGACCTTGACGTGTTGTTGTCGCTTGCAAACGTTGCTAGGGAAAATAACTACGTTAGGCCCGAAGTAATTGTGGAAAACGGTAAACTTGATATTGTTGACGGAAGACACCCGGTAGTTGAATCTATTTCAAAACAAAGATTTATTCCTAACGACTGTTTGCTTGACAACGACGAAAATCGAACTATGATTTTGACCGGGCCTAATATGGCTGGTAAAAGTACGTATATGCGTCAAGTTGCTCTTATCACACTAATGGCGCATATCGGTTGCTTTGTCCCCGCAAAAAGTGCTCAAATACCTTTAACTGATAAGATATTTACTAGAATAGGTGCAAGTGATAATCTTATTTCCGACCAAAGCACTTTTATGGTGGAGATGTCAGAAATGGCAACAATATTAAACAATGCAACGTCAAGTAGTTTGCTTATTTTAGATGAGATAGGTCGTGGCACAAGCACGTTTGACGGGCTCAGTATTGCTTGGGCTGTCGTTGAATATATAACCAACACGGTTAAGGCAAAAACAATGTTTGCAACACACTATCACGTGCTTACTGAACTTGAAGGACCTATTAACGCCATTACGAACTATAAAGTTACAGTTAAAGAATTACAAGGTAGTATAGTTTTTTTGCGTAAAATTATGCGTGGTGGTGCAAATAAAAGTTTTGGTATCGAAGTTGCCGAACTTGCGGGCGTTGATAAACTTGTAACAGAGCGTGCAAAAAAGATACTTAAAACGCTTGAAAAGTCCGACATAACAAAGAAAAAAGATGATGATGTGGTAATTGCTGATAATCCTACGCCATTATCCGAAGTGGAACGCATCCTTATCGACGTTGACGTTAATAATTTAACACCAATGCAAGCGTTTAATATTCTAATAGACCTTAACGAAAAAATCAAAGGTAAAAACTGATGAAAATTAATGTTTTAAGCAGTAAAATTTACAATAGAATAGCCGCAGGTGAAGTCGTAGAACGCCCGTTTTCGGTTGTAAAAGAGTTGGTTGAAAACTCTATCGATGCCGGTGCAACTAAAATTTCAATCGACATAGAAAACGGTGGTATATCTTCAATAGTTATAAATGACAACGGACACGGTATTGAGCGCTCTGAACTAAAAAAAGCCTTAATGCCACACGCCACAAGTAAGATTTCAACACTAAAAGACCTTGACAATATAGTTTCTTTGGGGTTTAGGGGGGAAGCGCTTGCAAGTATTGCATCCGTTTCAAAATTGACTATTTGCTCTAAACCAAAAAACCAAGAAATTGGCGCACAAATTTTTTCAGACGGTGGAGAATCTAGCGACGTTACAGATTGCGCTGCACTTGACGGAACGGAAATTTCTGTAAAAAATTTATTTTTTAACACACCTGTAAGAGAAAAGTTTTTACACTCTGAGCGTTCGGAAGAAAGTGAAATTTCATCAACGGTCGCAAGGTTTATTCTTGGCAATCCTGATATTTCATTTAAATACACTGCCGATAATAAAGTTATATACAACTCTTACGGCGACGGATTTAAGTCTGCCATGGCTTGCGTGTATGGTATTGACGTAATTGATAATTGTTTTTACATTGACACCGAAAAAAATGGTATAAAAATCCAAGGTTACGTCGGTAAACACCATTTTACAAAGGGGAATAGAAGTTATCAAACCACGTTTATTAACGGCAGATACGTTGTTAATCAAACTGTCGCTTCTTCAATAAACAACGCATATTCATCATATTTAATGAAAAGACAATATCCGTTTTACGTTCTAAATTTAACTATGCCGACTGAAATAGTAGACGTAAACGTTCATCCAAATAAATTAGACGTAAGATTTATTAATAATCAAATTGTTTACGGCTCACTATACTCCATAGTTTCAAAAGTGCTAGATGGCACAAGTGAGGCCGTTAATATAATTGTGCAAGAAAACACTGATAAAACAATACAAGATTATACCACACACAAAGCATTTGAAAGCGTAGAAGATTCACATAAAAAAAGTAAGTTTGAGCCACTAATTTTTAATGATAGTGCAGTAAAATCTAATTCAATAAAATTTGATGAAGAAAAAATATTAGAGTCAAAGTCAAACGAAAAGGTTGTTGATATATTTGCCGAAAACAAATTATACTTAGAAAACTTGGCTAAAAAACAACAGCAAGAGGCTAGCGTTGTTTTGCAAGAACAAATTTCGGTTGTAAAAGAATTAAATTATATTGGACAAGCATTAAATACATATTTAATTTTTGATGACGGGGTTGATATATATATCGCCGACCAACACGCCGCACACGAGCGTATTCTATTTGACAAACTTAACAATTCTCTGAAAAACGCAGAGATTGCAAAGCAGCCTTTATTGTTACCTTTTGTGTTAAACGTAAATAACGAAGAATATGTGTTTTTAACTGAAAAGACCAATTTGCTAAACGAAATGGGGATTGAAATTGCTGAATTTGGCAGAAATGCTTTTAAGGTATCAGCTGTTCCTGCTTTTTTAACAGAAATCAATCTACAAAAGTTCTTTAACGATGTTTTAAGCGACCTTAACACGTTAAAAAACCTATCCGTGAATGAGCTTCTAATGGAAAAACTTGCTCAAACAGCGTGTAAAGCGGCAATAAAGTCGGGCGATAGATTAACTGAGTTTGAAATAAAGACTCTTCGTGATAAACTTAAAGAAAATATTGGATTAAAATGTCCTCACGGCAGACCTGTTGCAATTAAAATAACTAGAACGGAAATTGACAAATGGTTCAAACGAATAGTATAGATAAAAAAATAATCATTATTTGTGGTCCTACGGCTTCTGGAAAAACCGCTCTTGCAGTAGAGTGTGCAAAACTTCTTAATAGTGAAGTAATTTCTGCCGATTCTATGTATATTTATAAAGGATTAAATATAGGGACGGCAAAGCCAACCGTAGAAGAAATGCAAGGCGTTAAACATCACGTCATCGACGTTGTAGAGCCTAATGAAACTTTTACCGTAAGCGACTATAAAAATATTGCAAAACCTATTATCGACAATTTAATAAGCCAAAATAAAATTCCGATAATTTGTGGTGGGACGGGTTTTTATATAAATTCAATTCTATATGACTTGTCATACGGAAACGGACAAGGCAATCCAGAAATTCGTGAAAAATATAAAAGACTTGCGATAGAACACGGCAATCAATACGTTTATGATATACTTCAAAAATACGACCCCAAGTCTGCAAAAAAGCTTCACTTTAACGACCTAAAAAGAGTAATTAGAGCACTTGAAATTTACGAAAGTGGAATAAAAAAATCCGATATATGCGATGAGCCTAAACCAAACTATAATTATAGCGCTTACTCAGTTGATTACGATAGAGAAACTTTATACGATAGAATAAATAAAAGAGTTGATTTGATGGTCAATCTTGGGTTAATCGAAGAAATAAAATCACTTTTAAATAGTGGAATTAGCAAAGATAATCAATGTATGCAAGCGATAGGATACAAAGAAATCTTAGATTATTTAGACGGAAACTGTAACCTTTCCCAAGCAATTGAAACTATTAAATTAAATACCCGACATTATGCAAAACGGCAAATTACATTTTTTAAGAAATTGTCAGTTGAAAAACTTGCCGTTCAAAGCCCACAAGATATGGCAAAATATATCGTTCAAGGATTAAAATTATGATAGACGAACAACTTATTAAATCGTGCGAAAATAAACTTCAAGACAAGTTTGCTTTCTTTGAAGACGTTGCACTTTTCAACCAAGAAAAAGTACTAAATGCGTTTAAGGATAATAGATTGGCGTTAAGACACTTTGCTTCAACTACCGGCTACGGATATGGTGACGAAGGTAGGGAAGCATTAAACAAAGTCGTTGCACAAATTTTTAACGCCGACCAAGCAATTTGTTCACCAAACATCGTTTCAGGCACACACGCATTATCTCTATGTTTATTTGGCGTGTTGATGCCAGGCGATAGTGCGCTTTGCATTACAGGAACGCCGTACGATACCTTGCGTGACGTTATTTATGGCGAAAACATTGGTTCGTTAAAAGATTATAATGTAAAATTTACTTGTATCGAACTTAAAGATGATAAAATTGATAAAGAAGCTATTTGTGAATACTTTAAAAATATTAAAATGCCCAAAATGGTATATTTGCAGCGTTCTCGTGGTTATGAATGGCGAAATGCACTTTCTATCAGCGAAATAGAAGATGCAGTATCGTTTATTAAATCGTTAGGATTTGACGGCTGTATTATGCTAGATAACTGCTATGGCGAATTTATGGAAAAGCGTGAAGCCATTGAAGTTGGCGTTAATCTTGCAGCAGGTTCACTAATTAAAAACTTAGGCGGTGGAATTGCTCCTACGGGCGGATATATCGTTGGTAGTGAAAAATACGTCAATATGGTTCAAAATAGGCTTACTGCGCCATCTATCGGTGGAGAAGTTGGCTCATACGTTGGCGGATACCAACTATTCTTTCAAGGCTTATTTACAGCACCACATACTGTATTGCAAGCAGTAAAAGGTTCATTGTTGTTTGGCGCAGTGTTAAATGAGTTAGGGTATGAGACTTCACCATCTATTGATAGTATTCCAAGCGACGTTATCCGTGCGATAAAATTTGGCAACGAAAAAGATTTAATATCGTTTATCCAAACCATACAAAAAAATTCGCCGATTGATAGCCACGTTGATGCACTTCCTTGGGCAATGCCAGGATATGAAAATGAAGTCATTATGGCTGCTGGGTGTTTTGTTCAAGGTGCTTCTATTGAACTTTCTGCCGATGCGCCAATAAAGCCACCGTATATAGCATATATGCAAGGCGGTTTAACTTACGAACATTGCAAAATAGCGCTAAAAAATCTTAAACTGTAAAATAAAAGACTTCCTTTGAAGTCTTTTATCAAAATTTTCTCATTAAACCCTTAACTACACCAAGAACGATTACATTGTCAAAAATCATATCTTTAAGAGTGTCGTTTTCGGGGTGAAGAATCACTTTGCCGTGTCGCTTAAACAAACGTTTAACGGTAGCACCATCTTCAACTAGGGCGACAACAATATCGCCATTATTTGCATTGTTTTGCTGATTAACGATAATTATATCGTTTTCATATATGCCAGCGTTAATCATACTGTCGCCTTGAACTCTTAAAGCAAATTCCGTTCCACCCGTATTAAATTCATCGGGGAGAGGGCAATACCCTTCAAGGTTTTCAACGGCAAATATTGGTGCGCCCGCACGGACAGTACCGACTAATGGAATACTTTTATAATCAGATTTTCGGTTTGAAACCGTTATTGCACGTTTTTTAAGCGGTGATTTATCAAGTAATCCACGGGCTTTAAGTTTTTCTATGTAAGAATAAGCCGTTGCCGTTGATTTTATGTTTAATTTGGAACAAATTTCCCTTACAGATGGAGGAAAACCGTTGTCCGAAATAAAATCTATGGTAAAATTATACACCTTATCAAGTTTTTCATCTATCTTTTTCATAGATATATGATAACATACAAAAAAACAAAAAGTCAAACAAACGTTTGTATTTTTTGTTTAATTTTAGCAAATTTTGTCGAAAAGGAGAATATTATGACGAAAAAATGCGAATTATATGATAGAGACTGTATTGTTAGTGGGGAGTGTGACGTATGCGACCTTGACCCAAATAAGACTTGCGATAGTTGCGGAAAGTGTATTGAAAGCAATCAAAATTATAAAATTATAAAAATCACTAAGATTATAACCTAAAACGATGGGGAATAAAACCCCACCGTTTTTATTTATCTTCATTTGTAAGCGTAAGTGAAACTGCTGCTTTTTTTCTTATATCTTCGGTAATTGCAGCGTAGTGCTTTTTGGTAGTATTTACATCCTTATGCCCAAGGCAATCGGCAACGACGTAAATATCGCCCGTTTGCTTATATAGATTAGTACCGAAAGTACTTCTAAGCTTATGTGGTGTAATTTTTTTAAGCGGAGAAATTATTTTTGCATACTTTTTGACTAAATCTTGAACCGTTCTTGTGCTAATACGTTTATTTTGAAGCGATAAAAATAGGGCAGAATCCTTATCATTCTCTCTAGATTCAATATATATGTTTAATGCGCTTGCAACTTGGTCGTTAAAATATAATACTGCACGATTACCACCTTTTCTTGTAACAACAAAACTATTAGTTTTTAAATCTACATCATCAAGATTTAGCCCTACAAGTTCACTTATACGAATTCCTGTGCCTAAAAATAGGGTAATAATAGCTGTATCACGCAATTTGGTACTTTCATGAAAAGCTAATTGGTGCTTAGTTAGTCCAGCGCCCGTTTCGACAGTATAGAGCATATCGCCAATTTCATCAACTTTTTCATTTGAATCAAGCCTTATTATTTCTTTTTCGTGAATTTTTGGCATAGAAACTTTTGCGGGAGTATTTGCAGGTAACTGATTTCGATTAAAAAAGAACTTGTAAAATGCGCGTAGGGTAGAAAGTTTTCTAGCTTTTCCCGTTTCAGTGCAACGTTCTTTTTTGCCGTTTATCTCATAATTGCTCAAATAACTTAAAAAATATTCAAAATCCGTCGCTTCTAATTTAGCTAAATCAGAAAGTTCAATATCAACAACTTTTTTCGTTCTAAATATTCTTTTAGATAAAAAGTCAAAAAATATCCTTAAATCGTAACTATAATTTAGTCTTGACAGCGCAGAAGTCCTAAGTTCAACTCCAACAAAAAAATCTTGAACGTAGTACGGTAGGGTGTCAACTATTAAATTGATTCTTTCCAAACAAGAAATTTCACGTTTTTCATAATAAGTTTGACTTTTCATTTTTATTTTCCTTTAAAAATTTTTTAATAGGGTATCATTTTTTTAGAATAATCACACACATTTAACTATGCGCAAAACACGACTTTTGTGCATAGTTAATTTAATTATAACAAGAAATATACTTAATGTCAAACAATTTTGAAATTTATTTAAATATTTAACTAAAATTATTCAAATAAAAATTTTAGTTAATTTCTATATTGTATTATATATTAAAAATTATA
>JAZNFN010000157.1:0-2074 GCA_045576035.1 Christensenellaceae bacterium | reverse complement strand
ATATATTTTTTTGTTTAACAAAGCAAGTAAAATTTTATAACAAATGTTAAATAATGGAAATGAAGTAAGTGGCACTTTTATACTTATATAAGCGTTGTTAAACAAATTTATGTCTATATTTATAAAAGGAGAAAATTTTATGAAAATTACGGCAGATAATTTAACTCTAGATGAAAAATTAATACTACTTACAGGTAAAAATTCTTGGCAAACAAGCGACATAAACGGAAAGGTCCCTTCTATAAGTGTGGCTGACGGTCCTAGTGGTTTGCGTAAACTAGAAGACCCTTTGGCAGGTGGTGGAAATGATGAAAAAAGAAATCCACCACAGTATTCGCTTTTGAGTGCTTGGTGTTATAACGAACCGATAACAAGAAGAGCGACCGCTATGCCGACACTTTCGTCGATTGCAAATTCTTGGAGTAAAGAAATGGCGTATCTTGATGGAAAGATTATAGCAGACGAATGTGTTGAAGCTGACGTAGACGTTCTTTTAGCCCCAGGTGTCAACATTAAAAAAACGCCATTATGTGGAAGAAATTTTGAATATTTTTCAGAAGACCCATTGCTTACCGGCGAACTTGCAAAGTCGTTTGTTAGTGGTGTTCAAGATAAAGGCGTTGGCACTTGCGTAAAACATTTTGTATTAAATAATCGTGAAACTGAAAAATTAGAACAAAGTAGTGAAGTTGATGAAAGAACTCTAAATGAAATTTATTTAACGCCTTTTGAAAAGGTTTTAGAAGCAAATCCTTCTACTATAATGTGTTCGTATAATCCTGTAAACGGTGTTTATTGTGCTGAAAACAAGCATCTACTTAAAGATATTTTGCGTGATAGGTTTAAGTATCAAGGTATTGTTGTATCCGATTGGAATGCTGTTTTAAATAGGTATAAATCATTAAAAGCAACATTAGATTTACAAATGCCCTTTTCAAAAAATGCCTATGATAATTTAAAAAGCGCCTATGATAACGGGTATATCACGGATAAAGAAATAGATGATTCTGTAAACAGAATATTAAATCTTGTCTATACCTGCAAACAGTCAAATAAAAAAGTTGAGTTTTCCATAGAACAGCGTCATCAAACTGCGGTCAAGGTTGCTACTGAAAGTATGGTTCTTCTTAAAAATGAAGATGATATTTTACCGTTAAAATCAAAATCAGTTGCAATAGGTGGTTGTGCGCCTATATTAGGCGGTATTGGCTCTTCTATGGTTTGCACGTCTTATAAAGTAAAACCATTGGTTGAACATTTAAAAGAAGAAATGTCACACGTTGAGTTTTTGGATTTTGGTAATTGTATATATTTAGACAATGATGGAACAGCAAGCCATTTTAGAAGGTGTTTTGTTAAGGCCTACGATGCTGAAACAGTAATTCTTACGGTTGGAAATGGTCCGTTTGCCGAAGGCGAGGGGTATGATAGGTGTAGCCTAAAACTTCACCATAGAGTAGAAGAGTTGATTTGCAAAGTTTCAGAATATAATAAAAATATTATTGTGGTTCTTTATGCTGGTTGTGTTGTCGATATGAACAACTGGATAGATAAAGTAAAGGCGGTTGTTTTTGCTGGTTTATCAGGTGAGGGGGTAACGGAGGCGCTAGCAAAACTTATTTCTGGTAAAGAGTGTTTTAGCGGAAAACTTTCAGAAACTTTCCCCAAAAAAATAGAAGACATTCCTGATTATGATAATTATATGGACGGGCTTGTTGAATGGTATAAAGAGGGGATATTCGTCGGATATCGCCATTATGATAAATTCAACAAGGAAGTTCAATTTCCTTTTGGATTTGGATTGTCTTATGCTGATTTTTCGTATTCAAACCTTTTAGTAAAAAAAGTAACTGAAACAGAATATGTGGTTTCTTACGATATAACCAATAATTCGGATTTTGATGCAAAAGAAGTATCCCAAGTCTATGTAAAAGATGTTTTTTCATTAGTTGTTAGACCTGTCAAAGAATTGAAAGCGTTTTCAAAAGATTTAATAAAAGCAAAACAAACTATTACCGTTTCACATACTTTATCAAATAGGGCTTTTGCTTATTATAGTATGATAGATAAGGAT
>JAZNFN010000156.1:0-5488 GCA_045576035.1 Christensenellaceae bacterium | reverse complement strand
AAGTTTTGTTAGATATGCAGTTATATTTTTGTTTAAGTGATTAATTATATCTTCTTTTTCACGAATAACCGAAGTGTTATCAACCTTTTCGTTCAAAAGCATTTCAATAGCGTTGTTGATGTTGGCTTTTGCAAACTCACCCATTCTTACTATTTCTTTCTTCATATTACCTGCTGCGATTGCGGGCGTAGTTAAAAGACGGTTATCAATGTATTGAAAGTTGTATTTTTCGCTTTCTTCATCAACGTTTACGTCTTTGACTATTAAACACGCTAATTTAACGACTTGCTTTGAAAACGGAAGCAAAACTGCTGTTGTAATTACGTTAAACAAAGTGTGGAAAATTGCTATTTGCTGACCAACGTCATTAGATATTGATGCAAAAATACCCGTTATTTGTGATTTTAATATCCAAAGTGGCACTATAAAAATTAAGCACCCAAAGGTATTGAATAGCAAATGCACCACAGCCGTACGCTTTGCATTGACGTGCGTACCCGCCGATGACATTATCGACGTTATACAAGTACCTATATTTGAACCAAGCGCTAAGAAAAGCGCATTTTCAAACGTTAAAACCCCTATGCTTGCAAGGATAACCATTAAGCTTGTTATAGTTGACGAACTGTGAACAAGTGCCGTTAAAACTATACCGATTAAAACAAGTAATAACGGGAAATGGTCGGCTTGGAATATCGCTTGAACCCAATCATACGGCGTTTTACTGTCAATAAACATTATCGCCTTAGCGTATGTAGATATAAATTCAAGACCAACGAAAATTAAGCCTAAACCGCCAAGGATATTGCCGATATTGACTACCTTTTCATTTTTTAGAAGCATTGCCATAAGCACGCCTACACAGCCTATCATTGCGGCAATCGCACCGATATCAATATTGCCTACACCCGAAAGTGATACTATGTGTGCGGTAACGGTTGTACCGATATTTGCACCCATAATTACGTTTGTTGCTTGCACCAAAGTCAATAATCCGATATTAACAAACCCGACAAGCATAACTGTCGTTGCCGTTGAACTTTGGATTATGCTTGTAACGGCTATTCCAACACCTACGCCTGCAAAACGGTTACCGGTAATTCTGCCAAGCATCTTTTTCATACCGCCACCGGCAACGTGTTCTAATGCTGCACCCATAATCTTCATTCCAAGCATCATAGCCGCAACACCGCCAAACATAAAGAATATGTTCCAAACCATATTTAATTCACCTGTTTCCTTTTGTGATTATTTCCTACGTTTAAAATTTTACTAAAAACAAACTGAATATGTCAAATATTTTACAGCCGTAAAATCAAATTTTATTTTGAATAACTATTTTTTGGGTATTTCGCCTTGGGTGGAAAGATTTGGATAATTTAGTTGTCTAAGTGCTTCATAAACACCTACACACACTGAATTAGATAGGTTAAGCGAACGTGTTTCGTTCATCATCGGTAAGCGTACACATTCGTCGTAATGCGCTTTTAACAAGTCTTCGGGAAGCCCCTTTGTTTCCTTACCAAACACCAAAAAATCACCGTCTTTATACTTAACATCAGAGTGAACGTGCTTAGATTTGGTAGAAAAAAACCAAAAGTTATTGCCGTTATAGAACTTGTCCATAACTTCTTCAATGCTGTCGTAGTAATAAATTTCTACAAGGTGCCAATAGTCAAGCCCTGCACGTTTTAAGTATTTATCGCTAACTTCAAAGCCAAGCGGACGCACAAGATGAAGCTTACTGCCCGTAACAGCACAAGTTCGTGCAATGTTTCCTGCGTTTTGTGGGATTTCTGGTTCTACAAGCACTACGTTTAAAGCCATATATGTATCTCTCCTTTAATATCCAGAATTAAAATCACGGTAAAGCCCACGTCTGCGTGAACTTATAAGGTGATAATCCTTTTCTATTTTAATCTTTGTATTTATTATGTCACTGTTTGATGAAAAAGCGATTTTTCCACGAATATCGGAAACGCATGCGTAATTTTTTGCACATAACGCCATCGCTATACCGTTTGCAAACGCACCTGCACGAAGCATTAGTTGCGCAACGTACCCTTCTACCTTTTTGAATATACAGATTATTATATCCGCATCACAAAGAGTTAGCACCCTTGCCGTTTCGGGAAAAAACAAGTCTTCTTGAACGATAATGCCTATTTTCCCTGCACCCGTGTCGTAAACACGCAAATTTCCACCGGAAACAAACTCTCCGTCGTCAATCGAATGAGCCATATCGGTTACGCCAAGTATCTTGCCCCTATCAGCGATTGCAACAGAGTGTCGAAAAACTCCGTAAGTATCGGTATCGCAACCGCAAATTACCACGGACGACAGTTGCTTTGAAAGACGTGCTAGGTCCTGAAAGTATTCGGTTTCTCCTGCAAGTTCTTTTTTATAACTTACAAGCCCTAAACCGTTCCCAAACACAAGTATATCGTGCCGACCTAACATTTCAAGTTTACGCTCAAAAACTTCGTTAAGAGTGCTTGATGTTACAAAGCATACGTCCATATTGTTCCCCCTTTATACCGTACTATATATAGTA
Organism: Christensenellaceae bacterium; assembly: GCA_045576035.1. GTDB lineage: Bacteria > Bacillota > Clostridia > Christensenellales > Borkfalkiaceae > UBA1259. The sequence goes on along the minus strand of JAZNFN010000156.1, from coordinate 2,934 downwards.
TTTAAAAGGGGCTTTATTTGTTAAAGATTTTGTGTTATTAAATTTATTATTTCATCCACCGTATTAGCGCCATTAATTGCACTTTTAAGTTCCTTTACACCTAGCATACCCTTAAAGTAATAGGGTGTAAATTTTCTAAATTCAAGCGCCGCTTTCTTTTCGGGATACCTTTCTTTCATTAGTTTTAAGTGTTCAATAATGAACTGCTTTAAGGTTGTTTCACTTAAACTTCCTGTAAGGCGTGCAACTAAAAACGGGTCGGCAATCGCACCACGGGCAAGCATTATTCCATCAGCACCCGTGCGCTCTATCATTAAGTTTGCATCTTCTTCCGTAAAAATTCCACCGTTTGCTATAACGGGTATTTTAACCGCTCTTTTTGCCTTTGCGATAGCGTTATAATCGGGTTCACCCGAATAGTATGCTTCCCTAACCCTACCGTGTATGGTTATTAAACTTGCGCCCGAATCTTGTGCCATCATTGCAAAATCACTTGCTATATCGTCACCTTGCTTTTGACCCGTACGAATTTTAACCGTAATTATTTTATCGCTTTTTGCACATTCTTTAATGATGTTTTGTGCTTTTTTAATATCGGTTAATAGCGCACTACCTTCACCGTTCTTAAATACCTTTGGAACGGGACAGCCCATATTTATGTCTACAATCTTGAAAGGTTTAAGGTATTCGCTTTCACAAGCACTGCGCATAAAATACGCATCCGAACCAAAAATTTGCACGGCAGTTTTATCTTCGTCCCCCAAAGCGTACAATAATTCTTTTGAGCCGTCCCCTCCGTACATTAATCCCTTAGCACTTACAAGTTCGGTAAAACAAAGTCCAAAACCTTGTTTAAGTGCAGGTTTTCTAAAACAATAGTCGGTATAGCCTGCTATGGGCGCTAAAAATACGTTGTTTTTAACTTGCGTATTCCCTACGGCAAGTGCTTTTACTTCCATTTGACACCTTCAACTTAAATATCATTATTAAGTTTATCAAACATACGGTAAAATAGCAAGCGATTACACTGATTACACCGCCGTAAACGTTAAATTCGGGTATTTTTATAAGCGTTAAATTAATTATTGTTTTAACTGCCACCCCCACGCTTAAACTCAGCACGGGTGAATATAGTTTGCCCTTGCCTATAAGCACGGCGTTTGCCGTTTGCAAGATTGATAGTAGCACCACGCACGGACTTGCAAGCCTTAATAGGTTTACTGCAATCGTTTTTTCGTTAGGCGTTAAACTTCTAAAAAGTAGGTTTACTGCATTTTGTGAAAACATTCCTATTACAACTGCGCAAGGCAATGATAGTAAAAGTGTTAATAGCAAGGTTTTAACGGCATTTTTAATTTTTTCGGCGTGTGTTTTTGCTCCCGATACCGCCGGTATTGCTACCGTTGCAACACCGTAACATATTGAAACGGGCAAGTTTATAACAGTCATGACAACGCCCGACATTAAACCGTAAAGTGCAGTTGCATCAGTTCGATAACTACTTAAAACGTTTATTATTATAAAACTATCCACCACTTGTGACAATGGTATCATAATCCCTATAAGCGTTATGGGAATGGTTGTTTTTAACACTTCTTTTGCTTGCGGAAAAAATTGCGATTTATTAAAAACAAATGACATTTCATAACGCTTTTTATCTTTGCGATAAGTTTTATATAACCATATAAGCGCAATGGCTTCTGACACGGTTATTGCAAAGGTTGCGCCTGCAACGGCAAAAGCAACGTTATTCTTAAACGCATAGGCTAACAGCAGACCAAAAATAAGTTTTACTACTTGCTCTATAATCTGCGACTTTGCAGTTGGGGACATATTCATTAAACCTTGAAAATATCCACGAAAGCAAGAAATAAGCGAAACAAAAAGCACTGCCGGGGATAAAAATATATATCCGTAAAAAGCATTTCCATCGCCTTGCAAAACAGCTAGACTTTTGGAAAAAAACGCCATTAAAAACGTACAAATTATCCCAAACGGCAAAAACAATCTAAGCGACACTTTAAGATACTGCCGTGCAGTTTGAACCCTTTTTTCTTCACCGTGCGATGCTATTATTTTAGAAAGTGCGCTAGGCACACCTGCGCCTGAAAAGTCAAGCAAAAGCGCATATATTGGAAAAACCATTTGATAAAGAACAAGCCCACTTCCACCGATAATATTAGTTAGTGGCACACGATAAATTGCACCTAGTAGTTTTGCGATAAACGCACCTATCCCAAGCGATGCTACACCGCTTAATATTTTATTTTTTGTTTGCATATGTAAAATTAATGACCGCTAGGTTTACCCTGCGGTCATAAATTGAACGGAAGATATCAATCGAATTGTTTGGACAAAAACGTTGCGCCAAGTTGTACGAATTTAACGTCGCTCACGTTAAAGCGTGAAGATTTATCTTTATCAAAGACGATTACCGAACCGAAACAATCCCCGCCCGAAATTATCGGCACAATGATTTGATTTTCTGACTGAAAGTCTTCCCCATCGATAAACGGGATTATTGTTCCGCCGTCAGCACTGCTTACTGCTACGCTTTTTCTATCTTTAAGGATTTTCTCCATTTCCTTTGAAATGTTTGCACCTAAAACGTCCTTTAATTTTCCTTTTGATGCGTAAATAATTACATCGCAATCGGTGATTAAACAGGTCTTTTCCGTTAATTCTTCGATGCCGTCGGCAACTGCCGTGGCGTACTCTGTTATTGAACTGATAGGCGAATATTTCTTAAAAACTAAATGGTCCTTATCCGTGTAAATCTCTATCGGGTCCCCTTCTTTTATGCGTAAGGTCTTGCGCATCTCTTTTGGGATAACCACTCTGCCAAGCTCGTCTATGCGCCTAACTATGCCCGTCTCTTGCATACTGATTTCCTCCGTCTAATTGTAGTATGCGACGGGTTAAAAGTTTTATTCA
>JAZNFN010000155.1:0-5610 GCA_045576035.1 Christensenellaceae bacterium | reverse complement strand
GTTCGTGACGTTCACTTTCAGAACCCGTTGTTGTAACCATAATATCACAAATAGATTCGTTTGTATGCTGAATGATATTAAACACGACTTCGGGATATTTATTCTTATACTTAACTACCGCTTCCATAACTGCGATAGACGCAGCCAAAACGTTTAATTTTACAGTAAACTTATTTTCCTTTTTAAGTTGATTAATCTCATCTTTCACACCGTCTATAATAGGAAAAACGTTATCTAAGCGGTTTTTCAATAGTTTACCGTATTCAGTAAGTTTTACGTTACGCCCTGAACGCATAAAAAGCGTAACGTCAAGTTCTCTTTCAAGTTGCTTAATACATTTAGTTATTGCAGGCTGAGCAACATGCAAACTTTCTGCTGCCTTAGTAACGTGTTCATATTGCGCAACCGTGTAAAAATACTTTAATTTTAATAAGTCCATAAAACACCGAATTCATATCTACAAGTTATCATTTTTATAATAATTATATATTTGACAATATGTATTGTCAAGTGATAAAATGTTATTGATAAAAAAGAAATATATTTTTTATCATTAAATAAACAACTCTTCCTCCTTCTACAAATATTTTTAAAGCATGCGACCGGCATTAATGCTGCTCGCTTGCTTTTTAGTGGTTCAATTTTATAAAAAAGAGAATTTGTATAATCGTTTTATTATCCCATCAAAACTTCGGATATAATATCAAGAACTTTTTGATAGCATCCACCACAACCCGTAGTGCAGTGCGTTACGTTCTGCACGTCCTTAAAAACGTCTATTACGTTTTCAAGTTTATCGTGCGTTTCAACTGCCGTTGCGATTGTATGATAATCTACTTTTGCACAATTGCAAACCATATAATTTTCTTTCATAATACCCTCACTATTCCTCTATCTCGAATTGGTCCTTACCAACCCCACAAAGCGGACAAACATAATCATCAGAAAGTTCTGCAAAAGCAGTTCCTTCTACTTGTTCATCATAAACGTATCCGCATACAAGACAAACGTACTTCATTTGTTTTCTCCTTATTTAGAAAAATATCTCTTTAAGAGGCCTTCAAATGCTTTTCCGTGTCTAGCTTCGTCACGAGCCATTTCGTGAACGGTGTCGTGAATAGCGTCAAGATTTAATGCTTTTGCTTTTTTCGCAAGTTCAAACTTACCTTCGGTTGCGCCGTTTTCAGCTTCTACACGCATTTCCAAGTTTTTCTTGGTTGAATCGGTTACAACTTCACCTAAAAGTTCTGCAAATTTAGCAGCGTGTTCTGCTTCTTCGTAAGCTGCCTTTTCCCAGTAAAGACCGATTTCAGGATATCCTTCACGGTGTGCAACCCTTGCCATTGCAAGATACATACCAACTTCGGTGCATTCACCAGCAAAGTTCATACGAAGCCCTTCGATGATTTCGGGGTCTACTCCCTTAGCAACGCCTACAACGTGTTCTGCCGCCCAAGAAAGTCCGTCAGTCTGAGCCTTAAACTTGGTATCGGGTGCGCCACAGGTTGGGCATTTTACAGGCGCTGAATCGCCTTCGTGTACGTAACCACAGATTGTGCAAACAAATTTTTTCATAATAAATCTCCTTTTGGCTTTTAGCCTATAAATATTATTTTATAAGTTTTGTCACAAAAAATCAAGTATTTATTATCACAAAACATTTTTAACCTTCAATTATTCCTTCTTCATCTAGACAGTCGTTGCATTTACCGTAGTAAACACACTTTTCACTCGTTACCATAAGACCTTTATCACTAATCTCATCAGGTGTTTTTGCCGGACGGAATAGGTCGATTATTTTACCGCATCTACTACATATAAAATGACTGTGCCTTGACGTATCCCCGTCGTAATGCAATCTCTTATCTTCGGTTTCAAGCGTTATTATACTGCCGTCTTCACTAAGTAGTTTAAGATTACGATATACCGTTCCAAGACTTATGTTTGGCTCTGCCTCTCGTGCAGATGAATATATCATATCTGCAGTCGGATGGTCTTTCCTTCCTTTTATTATATTCATTATCAATTCTCTTTGATGTGAATATCTCATCTGCAACCTCCTTATCAGTAATGATTACTATTATTATAATTAACAACAATATTTTTGTCAACGATTTTTCATAACTTTTTTAAATTTTTTCAAAAAAAATTTCAACAAAAAAAGCGATAGATAAATTTACTACCGCTACTTACTAACATTATATATAATAATGATTTGTTTATTTCTTTATTTTGGCTTTATTAAATTTTGCTTCTCTATATTTATAATAACAAATTGCAGTTAAGTTTGCCAAAAGCTCAAACGAATAAGATATTATCAAAAAAATTGCAGCGCAAGTTATTATATAATATACGATACACATTACGGTTGGTATGATAAATATAAAACGCATAAGTTTAATATTCCTTATACCAAATACATACGCATACATTATACTTGCAACTATTAACAAAACTTCAATCGCATTAAATGATGCACCACTTATAGCGTTTAGCACAAAGTACGCAACGACGTTTAATAGTGCAAAAAACGTTTTTAAATAAATTGATACGTTTTTATCGTGCGCTTCAAACAAATAATACACTACTACACGAATAAGTGCAATAACATAGGTTAGGGTCGGCAAGAAATGAAGTTTGAATAAACACGATAATGCTAAAAATAGTATAGCCCCGCCCTGCCAAACAAAGAAAAAATTTTTCTTTTTTACAAAGTAGCTTGACATTGCAAAGCCCATACCAAAAAACGACGCTATTAGCGACAACGGCTCACTATACATAAAACGTTATCCCCTTACAAGCTTTCAAGTTCATCAAGCCACAAGTTTGAGTTAGCATCACTTGGCATACGGTAACTTCCACGGGGGGATAAAGATATCTCAGTAACCTTAACCCCGTCAGGCATACAAGAACGCTTAAATTGTTGATTGAAAAATCTTCTCATAAACGTTTTAAGCCACTTTAAGATGGTTTGTTTATCAAACTCACCATTAAAAGTATTTACGGCAACGTGATAAATTTTCTTTGGCGTAAAACCAAGTTTTATAAATGAATACAAAAAGAAGTCGTGCAAAACGTAAGGTCCAACAATATCTTCGGTAACTTGTTTAATAGTATCGTTATTAGACGGTATAAGTTCGGGACTAACAGGGGTATCAAGAATATCCAAAAGCACGGCTTTAAGTTTTCCCTTAGAATTGTTTGCAGTATAATTTACCAAGTGCCTTACAAGCGTTTTGGGAACAGAACCATTTACAGCGTACATACTCATATGGTCGCCGTTATACGTTGCCCAACCAAGCGCAAGTTCGGAAAGGTCGCCCGTGCCAACAACTAAACCGTTAGTCATATTTGCAATATCCATTAAGACTTGCGTCCTTTCCCTTGCCTGAGCGTTTTCATAAGCCGCATCGTGAACGTTTTCGGGGTGAGACAAGTCTTTAAGATGTCTTTTAACCGACTTTGTTATATCTATTTTTTTAAGGCTAACGCCAAAGCCTTTTGCAAGTTTAATACTGTTTTCAAACGTCCTTGAACTAGTACCAAAACACGGCATTGTGATTGCAATAACGTCTTTTAACGGTCTTCCTGCAAGTTTTATCGCACGCACGGCAACAATTAATGCAAGCGCTGAGTCAAGCCCACCTGAAAGTCCTAATAATAACGATTGAGCGTTGGTGTGTAATAAACGCTTTTTTAAACCTTGTGCCGCTATGTCAATCAAAAATTGTTCTTCACCGCTTTTGATAAAAGGCGTTTTATCGTACGTTCTTTTTGCGTTTACGTCCGATAGGTCTACGTTGAATTTTACAACACAATATTCTTTATTTTCTATGCCGAAATCTTGGTTAAACACTTTACTGCGTGAAAAATCTATATAATCAAGGTCAACTTCTGCAATACATAAACCCTTTTCAAACGGCTTATTTTCGCTTAAAATTTGACCGTTTTCAGCAATCATACTATGCCCCGAAAACACGCAGTCGGTGGTCGATTCACCGTCGCCCGCATTAGCGTATACATATCCGCATACAGCCTTTGAAGAATGACTTTTTATAAGACCACGCCTTGCCTCTACTCTACCCGAATATTCTGGACTTGCAGAAAGGTTTACAATAATTCTTGCGCCGTTTACTGCGTGATATAAAGAGGGTGGAACAGCCGTCCACAAATCTTCACAAAGTTCACAAGAAACCTTAAACGACTGATTATTTTCGTGTGCAAAAATTATATTTTTACCAAAAGGCACTTGATATTTTTTTGTAGAGCCAAATTCAATATAAGATAAATTATCGTTTGACGGTGCAAAATACCTTTTTTCATTAAACTCACCGTAGTCGGGCAAATAACTTTTTGGAATAGCACCCAAAACTTTGCCGTCAAAAATACCTACGCAAACGTTATATAAAAGTCCGTCTTTAAATAACGGCGCACCGACAAAAATCAAAAGGTTTTTACCCTTTGAATATTCAGCAATGTCGTCAAGAGCAATTTTTACCGCATCAAGCATAGTTTTTGAATAAAACAAATCGCCTGCGGTATACCCCGTAAGACAAAGTTCAGGAAGCGCTAACAAATGCACGTTTTCTTTTTCGGCTAAATCTATGCCTACTTTAATTGCGCTTTTATTGTATTCAACCTGTGCAACTTTTATATCGGGCGTATATGTGGCAACTTTTACATATCCAAAATTCATAAAATTCTCCGTTTTGTTAAAAAATCAATATTTTATAGTTTTAATTTTACACCTTTTTTTGATTTTTTGCAACTTTTTGACAATATAAAAACGGCAAAAATTGCATTTTTGCAAATTTTTGCCGTTTTTTAAATTCTAAAATTTATGAAATTTAATTAGTCATCGTAACCGTTAGGGTTTTTTGTTTGCCAATTCATAGCGTCACGACACATATCGTCAAGGGTTTTTGTCGCTTCAAACCCTAAAAGTTCTTTTGCTAAGGTTGGGTCTGCATAACATTCGTCAATATCCCCTGGTCGACGTGGCATAATTTTATAAGGAATAGGCTTACCTACAACCTTACTAAACGCCTTAACCATATCAAGAACGCTATATCCTTTACCCGTACCTAAGTTCACTATGATAAGACCGGGGTTTTCCATAAGTTTATTTACTGCAAGAACGTGTCCTTTTGCAAGGTCAACAACGTGAATATAGTCTCTTACACCCGTGCCGTCAGGCGTATTGTAATCATCGCCAAACACGCCAAGATACTCTCTTTTACCTACTGCAACCTGCGTAATGTAAGGACAAAGGTTGTTTGGAATTCCCTTGGGGTCTTCACCTATCGTGCCAGATTCGTGCGCACCAACGGGGTTAAAATAACGAAGTATTGCAATATTAAATGTTGGGTCTGCTTTATAAAGGTCTTTAAGTATATATTCTATAAATAATTTTGTGCTTCCGTAAGGATTTGACGTTGAAAGCGGAAAATCTTCTTTAATAGGAACGCTTTCAGGCTTGCCGTAAACGGTTGCAGAAGATGAAAATACCAAATTTTTAACGTTGTGTTCTCTCATAGCAAACGCTAAAACCAAAAGTCCTTCAATGTTGTTTTCATAATATTCAAGCGGTTTTGCGCAAGATTCACCAAC
>JAZNFN010000154.1:0-5003 GCA_045576035.1 Christensenellaceae bacterium | reverse complement strand
AAAGAAAGCGCAACCAAAGAAGAAGCTGACAAAATCATTGCTCGCTTCAAAGAAGTTGGTTGTACTGTTGTTGCTGAATAATTTTAGCAAAACACAAACACAAAACAAAAAAGCACTAGCGGTATTTCGTTTTAGAAGTACCGCTTTTGTATAAACGGGGTATTTTTATGGGATTAAAAATCGAAGACATTGACAAGAATTTTAAGGTCGCAGGGGGGCTTGACAGTGATGGCATTAAAAGATTAGATGCTTCTAAGCCACCTTTTAGTTTGCACGGTTTGTTTTACGACAATGAAAAGGGATTTATGCGAATCCCTAAGTCAGCAGTTGAAGGGTTAAAGATTGACCTTTGGCATCTTGCCAACGATGCTGCGGGCGGAAGAATAAAGTTTTCAACCGATTCTGATAAAATTGAAATTCGTGCGCATTATAAACGCTTTTTCGACGTGCCAAATCAACAGCGTATGGGGCATAGTGGATTTTCACTTATAGAAGAAACTGACGGCGTTTATAGACATATTTGTACGTTTGCCGCACCGTTTAACGCTGAAAACACCTTTGACAAATGGGCGTTTGACCCAACGGCTGACTGTACGATTAATCTTGTATCTTCACGGGAATTAAGTGGCGGAAAGATGCGTGACTACGTTTTATTTATGCCATCATACTGTGGCGTTCAAGACCTTATACTAGGCTTTGATGAAAACGCAACCGTTTCAAGTGGTAGAGAATATAAAAAGGATAAAACCGTGCTTTACTACGGAAGTTCTATAACCCAAGGCGCTTGTGCGGGAAGACCTGACACTTCCTATCAAGGACATATAAGCAAGTGGACAAACACTGATTTTGTAAATATTGGGCTTTCAGGCAATGCAAAAGGTCAAAAGCAAATGGCAGAGTTTTTAGCAAGCGTTGATTGTAACGTTTTCGTTTGCGATTACGACTTTAACGAAAATTCTGCTGCTGAATTAAGAGAAAAACATTACGATTTCTATAAAGCGTATCGTTCAATACGCCCTAATACGCCTATAATATTTTTATCTAAGCCAAACCTAGATAGAGATAAGGAAGTGTATGAAAGAATAGATATAATTAAACAAACGGTTAAAAAAGCAAAAGAATCGGGCGATAAGAAAGTGTATTTTATAAACGGCGAAACTATTTTGGGAAAGACCGTGTCAGAGCGTGAAGTTTGTTCAGTGGACGGTGTTCACCCCAACGATTTAGGTTTTTACCGTATGGCAAAAGCCATTAGAAAAATGCTCGCTAAAATTGACCGTGCATATAAATAATGCGTTTTTATTCGGTTTAACAATAAAAAAACAAATTTTGCCATAAAAATATTTTGTTTTATTAGCTAATGTGCAAATAAACATTGACAATAAAGCAAAAAACGGGTAAAATATATCTTAGATATTTATGACTTCTTTTCGGAGGGAATATGAAAAGATTAAAGAAACTTTTTGTCAGCTTTATGGCTGTTGTTATGATGTGTGTTTGCGCATTCAGTTTAACAGGTTGTATTGAAGACCTTAGAAAACTTGAACTCAACGTGCAAATTTATAACTATGACGAACAGGTTAGTGAAGAATACACTATGAGTATTGACCTTTACCGTCACCTTGCACCAAAGACCGTTGACGCAATCGTAACTTATGTAAATGACGGATATTATACGAATACCGTATTCTATAAACAAGACAGTTATAATTCGCAAATTATGATTGGCGACTTGATTTATAAAAACGGTGCGTTAGACGCAAATGCAATTAAACCACAGATTAACGGTGAATTTGAAAAGGGCGGAACAATCGGTTCTAACCTTACAAGCAAAAAGGGTTCAATCGGACTTTGGAGAAGTTGGTTTGCGCAAGACAACAGTTATAGCAACAACGCTAACGGTACGGATTCTGGTAGGGCAACTTGGTTTATTCCTACCGATACAATAAGTGCATATACAGGCAACTTCTGTGTGTTTGGTCAGTTTGACACTACGGCTGAAAACAACAGTGAAACACTTACCGCACTAAATAAAGCGTTTGAAAATGCTAATAATTACGAAGAATACGTTATTTATTATACGGGTGAATATAACGACCAAACTCCCGATGCAGAAGATGGCTTTGGCTTAACTATGCACATCGTACAAAAAGATGAGTTTGATGAAGACGGTATTGACGGGCTTTTCAAGGCAGAAGACGCTCAACTCGTTTGCTATAATCAAAGAACGGTTAAAGTTCCCGTAACTTCAAGCGGTGCAGTTGGCGCAAAGATTGTAAGTGCAAAAATTGCATAATTAGAAATATTAAGTTTACCCCGAAGCATATTCGCTTCGGGGTATTTTTATGCTTTGTCAAAGTTTGTTATTTTTCTATTTGATAATGAAAAGGTAAAATATTCAACGTAATATGTGTTTGCTGTTTTTTGGTAAATAAGACCTATTTCAAAAGGCGACCTAAAAGACGGAGGGGGCATAACACCTATAAACTGACCAAAATAGTCCTTAACCATATTAACGTTTTTAAGCACGTTATCGGCAAGATAACATTCAAGGTTTCCGCCAACGTATAGTTCTTCTAAAAAAGCGTACGGAACAAGTTTTTCATTTAAACGGTCGATACTAAATTTATCCGAACAACTAATCGTACGACTTTGTTCTTTAAAACAAGTTCCGTCAAATTCCCAACAAATTTTCAGTTCGTGCTTTGCAATATCGTATAGTTTTTCGGTGGTTATAAGTTGATTATCGGTAGAAAAGGAAAAAACTTCTCTTTCAAACAGTTTGGTAACTGTACTATTTACACTATATATACTTAGAATTTTCTTGTCGCCGTCTAAAAGAACGTATACCATACTAACGCCGTTAATTGTAAAAGCATCAATGGTTGCGCAAGTTGCTTCAAAATTATAGTTTTGGGCAAAAAAATCATCGGGTGTTTCAATAGAAAGTTTTAATCCGTTTTCGTTGAATACTGTTATAACGGCAAAGTCAAATTTTTTTTGCGATAAAATTTTAAACTGGTCGCTCTTAACGTGTTTAATAAATTTAATAAGATAACCGCCTTTCATATCGGTAACACAAACGTTTTCGGGCGGTGAGCAAATAAATTTATCGTCAAGCAAAACGTTCACGGTACTAATATTTGGAACTAGCGGACAAATTTCTATAAAGGGTATGCTGTTTGGTTCAACGGATATAGACTTTACCGTATCGAACACCGTACCGTAATATATTCCGTTAATCTTTATAACGGCAGGATAGTTTGAAGAAAAATAATAATACATATCAGTAAATGGTATGTATAATTTTACTTTATTATGTCAATAATCTCTTCGTAAAAATTATTTTTAAGGAGATTATTATGGAAAAAATTTACGGATACAAAACAAGCGACGTGTTAGAACTTGCAAGGTTTATCAAAGAACGCAAAAACAGTTCGCTATCGTCTACGTTTGAAAGGTACGGTGCACTTCACGGCAAAGCAAAGGGTACGGTGAGAAATCTTTATTACGCCTTGGCAAAAAAGAGTGCCTTTGATACCGAATTTTGCAACAAATATCTTGACGGACAGCCTATATCGGTAAGCAAAATAGTTGAGTTTAGTAAAAACGAAGAAAAAGCACTCATAAAAGATATTTTGATTGCTAAAAAGGGTGGAAGGTCTGTTAGAAGTGCGATTATGGAACTTTCAAACGGCGACGGCAAAGTTGCGCTAAGGTATCAAAATAAATTTAGAAACGCAGTTAAAAATAAACCCGAACTCATTGCAGAGATTGTTAAAGAATTAAAAGACAGTGGTCAAGATATTTCGCCAAGCGTTATTGAAGATAACCCACTATCAAGTGTTTCTGACGTGCAATTAAAAAAACTTAAAAGTGAAATAAACGGCTTGGTTGGAAAAATTTCACTTAAAATTCGCCGTGAAAACGAACTTCTTAAAAATCGTATTGCTGTTTTAGAACGTGAAAATTTAAAACTTATGAACTTGCTTTACGGCACAAAAAATTGCTCTTGTTCTAAAAAATATTTAAAAAATAACGCCGACAACCAACTACTCAACTAATTTTTTGTTGATTTCTCAACAAATTATTAAAAATTGTTGATTTATCAACTTTTTTGTAGTATAATATATCCGTAAGCTTAAATTTTAGGAGAGCGTTATGGATTTATTTAAAAAATGTGAAAATCTTGAAAAGGTAAGGTTTGCAAAAGAGCAAGGGATTTACCCATACTTTCATCAACTCAATTCAAAGCAAGGTCCACAAGTGGTAATGGAAGGCAAAGATATTATTATGATAGGGTCTAATAACTATCTTGGGCTTACGTCTCACCCCGAAGTAATCGAAGCGGGGGTTAAGGCGTTGGAACGCTTTGGCAGTGGATGTTCTGGCAGTCGATTTTTAAACGGTACGCTTTCTACTCACGTTGAACTTGAAAGAGAATTAGCAGATTTTCTTAAAAAGGAAGACGTTGTTACTTTTTCTACGGGATTTCAAAGCAATTTGGGCATAATTAGTGCTATTGCGGGCAGAAACGACTATATTTTATGCGATAAAGAAAACCACGCAAGCATTTACGATGGTTGTAGACTTTCATTTGCAAAAATGCTAAGATATAATCACTCTGATATGGAAGATTTAGAGCGCCAATTAAAGAGCATCGACACTTCGGTTTCGGGCATTTTAATTGTTACGGACGGCGTGTTTTCTATGGGCGGAGATATATGTAAACTTCCTGAAATTGTCGCTCTTGCAAAAAAATACGGCGCAAGAGTAATGGTTGATGATGCGCACGGACTTGGCGTTTTGGGTGAGCACGGCAGAGGCACGGCAGAACATTTCGGTTTAGAAAATGAAGTTGATATTTATATGGGAACTTTTTCAAAGTCGCTTGCTAGCCTTGGCGGTTATATGGCGGCAAAAAAAGAAGTTTGCGAATACGTTCGCCACGTTTCACGTCCGTTTATCTTTTGCGCAAGTATAACGCCTGCTAACGTTGCGTG
>JAZNFN010000153.1:0-8239 GCA_045576035.1 Christensenellaceae bacterium | reverse complement strand
TGTCAGCGTGCTTTGCAAGTGTTTTGCCAAACTCAAAGTTGGCTACGTTTTCTATCTTCCCAAGTTCGACAAGCCCTGGGGTCAACACTATCTTTCTGCCCTTAAAGGTATCAAGCACTTCCATCGCTGCATCTACGCCGTCTACGTTTGAGTTATAACTGTCGTCAATAATAACCATATTTTTGTTGTTAGGAACAAGTTCTAACCTGTGCCCGATAGAGTTAATTCTGTTTATGCCCGAAGCAATTTCTTTCGGTGTTAAACCAAGCTTATATGCAACCGCCGCCGCAACGCAAATATTTTTAACACTGTGCGTTCCCAAAAGAACTGTTGAACATTTTATTGGACGTTCACCTGCGATATTTAGCGTAAACGACATACCGTGTACGCCCGTTTTTATGTCGGTTGCCGACACAAGATTATTTTCACCGTCAATACCTGCCGAATATTTTTCACCTTCAAAGCGAGACATAAGTTTAACTGAATTTTCACTATCCGATGAAAATACGCCCATTGCACCGTCAGAAAGATTTTCAAAAAGTTCGTACTTAGTATTCATTATATTTTCAGACGTGCCGAAAGTTTCAAGATGCTGATTGTTCACACCCGTTAAAACACCGATTTTTGGCTTAATCATCTTTGCAAGTTCTTTAATATCGCCTTTGTTTCTTGCGCCCATTTCTGCAATAAACACGTCATGAGTACTATCAAGGTGACGAACTGCAAGCGCTATACCAAGCGGTGTATTAAACGAGGCGGGCGTTGCAAGCACCCTAAACTTTTGTGAAAGTATAGTTTTTAATATTTCCTTAACGCTAGTTTTGCCGTAACTGCCCGTTATACCTATTTTTATTACGCCCGTATTATCAAGTTTATTAACGGCGTTGCGCAAATAATACTTTCTTATCACATATTCTAGTGGTTCGTTTAAGCAGTAAGCGATAAATAAAATAAACGGCATAAGTAGTGGCATACCGCACATTATAGCGTATCTTAAAAGCGCAAACACTTCACTGCCAATAGCGTACGCTATTAAGTTTAATAGTACTATAAGTCCGAACGTTACCGCTGCAAGAAGTATTGTAAAAGTTATGCAAAGGCGAACTAATCTTTTTGTCTTTTTAAGCGGAATCTTTGCGTTGACGTGACTTTCGGAATTAATGTAAACTATTGCGAACAAAATATAAGCCATAAACCCAAAATACGACGACACGTTTGTAGACAAAATGGGTTCAAAGGTCATATTCAAAACGCAAAAGAAAAGTAGCGCTGAAAGACACAAGAGCATAAGCCTTGACATATAAGGCGTGTCTTTGTTGGCTAGCCACTTAAAATATCTTTTGCCGTGATATCCGCACTGTTGGAACACCAAAAGAAATTTTATTGACGTAAAGAACAAGATTACTGCGTTTATTACGCTCATAATAACGTAAAGCAAAACTTGTTCGCCCGTGAATAACTGTGCAAAATTTTCTATACCGATAGGAAACATTTAGTTAAGAGAGTAAAAACTCCTTTACCTCCGTATTGAATTTTAATGGTTTATCTATAAAACAAAAATGCCCTGCATTTTTAATTATCAAAAGTTTACTGCCGTCAATCTCACGATTAAATTTATGTGCCATATAAAGCGGTGTATCACAATCGTTTTCACCAAAAACGATAAACGTTTGATTTTTTATCTTACACACAACGTCGTCAAGCGGATGACTAATTATTTTAATAAAACTCTGTTTCATAATAGGGTCAAGTGCAAGGTAGTCCTTTGAATAAAAACGTAAAAGTTTTTCCTTTTTAACAAACCTTT
Source organism: Christensenellaceae bacterium (assembly GCA_045576035.1). Lineage (GTDB taxonomy): Bacteria > Bacillota > Clostridia > Christensenellales > Borkfalkiaceae > UBA1259. Next base: position 6,432 of record JAZNFN010000153.1, on the reverse strand, counting down.
TAAGCACGTTAAACGCTATTCCCTTGATACGCTTTTTTATTGTCTTTTTAGGCTTTAATCCAGCAGCGCCCGTCAAAACAAGTTTATCGAATAACTTTGCGTTTTCCACCGCACAATTAATGGCAACCCTTGCCCCGAAAGAGTGTGCTATAACGTGTGGACAAACTATGCCCGTTTTATACATATACTCTTTTAATTCACGAGAGTAGTCGTCTAATGAGTACGGATATTCCATACCCTTATTTTGACCAAACCCCTTAAAGTCGGGGGCATAAACGTCAAAATCACGCTCAAAAAAGGTCGTTTGATAGAAAAAACTGTTTTTATCTGCAAGATACCCGTGTAAAAACAAAAGTTGTTTGCGTTCTATTTTTAAAGCTCCTTTTTCATAACAACCGCATTTTCGCCGTCAGAATAGTAGCCCTTGCGGACGGAAATTTGTTTATAGCCCGCTTTTTCATAAAGTGATTTTGCTGGAATATTACTTTGCCGTACTTCAAGTAAAACGGCAGTTATCCCACTATCTTTAATATTTTGTTCGGCATTTTTGAGCAATTTTTGCCCTACACCTTTATTGCGATAAGTTTTATCAACGGTAATGCCTTCAATATCCGCATCGTCAATAGACAAAGAACAAGTTATTGCGCCGATAAGTTTTTCATTATCGAAGCAACCGATACTAAAAAATCTTCCACCGTCAAACGCCGACAGTAGCATATTTTTATTCCAACCGTCAGGGAAATTTTCGTTAAACAACTCTACAATTTTATCAACGTCTTCTCTTTGCAAAAACTGAAAGGTCATTTTCTACCTTCCTCAGCCTGACTTTTGCGTGCATATAACGGTGTAAGCTCTTCAAGGTCAAAAGTAACTAAATGGGTTTTTGCCGATATGGCTTTAATAAGTCCGTCCTTAACGCTTACTATTTTTGAATCTATTCCATCTATATTTGTACTTGAAACGACGGTGTATCCGTCAACAATTTTTTCAACGTCTTGTCGCATCAAATAGCAAGGCTGTAAAACAACCTTGCCGTCATCGTAACCGCAAGCGTAAAAGCCATTGTGCTTAGCGTCTATAAGCGCAAGCACCCTACCCTTTTCATTATATGCAAGCGTATCAAAAGAAGTTATTGATAAACACGGTTTATTAAAGGCAAAACAAAGCGCCTTTACGGTTGCAACACCTATTCTTATGCCCGTAAACGAACCTGCACCCACCACGCAAGCAAAAAAGTCTGCGCTACTAAAATCAAACCCCACTTCGTTTGCAAGGTTTTCTATGGTAGGCATAAGGTCAACCGAATGGCTTACCCCACACTCACCGTCAAAAAACGAATGGGGCGTGTCGTCTTTACAAATTATGACCGTAAGGTTTTTACCGCTTGTATCTACTGCAAGGTAATTCATAAACTAATCTTTCTCTCACTGTCCGAAATTTTTTCAATTTTAACCGTCTTAACGTTTTCGGGCAAAACGTCTTCAATATTTTCCGCCCACTCAATAAGGCAAATATTATCACCGCCAAAGTAATCGGTAAGCCCAAGCCTTTCAGCATCTTCGCCGTCGGATAAACGATAGCAATCATAATGATATATAAAATCGTTGTAAACGTTAAGGTATGCGTAAGTGGGGCTTGTTACGCCCTCAATATTAAAGTAACGTGCAACGCCCTTAATAAACGCAGTTTTGCCTGCGCCCAAATCGCCGTAAAAAGCGATGACGTCGCCCTTAGCAAGCGTTTTAGCATATTCAAATGCAATGTCTTCGGTCTGTTTTGAACTTTTAGAAAAATATTCCATACATCTATTATACATCTTTTGAAGAATTTTGCAAATTGATTTTCTTAAAAAGATAAGATACTTTTTTATATAATAAAATAGTTATTGCCGAAATGACCACACTTTTAATGGCGTTGAACGCTAAAACGTAAATCCAAAGCGTACTAAACAGCATTTCCGACACTTCGGTAATCATAAACGGTACACTGCCCGTAAAGAAAGGAAAGTTAATAAACTTATTGACAACTACCGACGTTGCTACTTGAACTAAGCAAGCCAAAATAAGCGTTATAATAACAGTTTTGAACCCCTTTTTATAGTAGTAAACTATTGCCGGAATTAAAACGTAAGAACTTGTTATAATAATGTTTGCAAGTTCACCAACACCGCCCGTTCCACCGATAGGTATGTGCAATGCTTCTTTAATAACAATGATTATGATTGCCGGAACAGGTCCGTACATAAACCCTGCAAGCATAACGAAAACGTTAGATAGGTCAAGTTCTAAAAAGCTTGCGGGCGTTCCTGCAAAAATAGGTATCTCAAACAGATAAATTACAAACGACAACGCCGCAAAAACTGCCATACCCGCAATATTTTTTGTAGTAAACACTTTTTTCATAACTGCTCCTTTTGGGGCAAAGAAACGCCCCGAATAAACTTCGGGGCGTAAGCAAACAAAACAAGCAATATAATAATTGCCTTGTAACACGTTCTTTTCCCATCCGGACTATACCGTCGGTTTGGGAATTGCACCCAATCAACCACAAAGGCTTGCAGACTTTTACTGCCGGTGGGGAATTACACCCCGCCCCAAAGAATCTATTTAATTTATGTATGTATTGTATTACTAATTTTCAATTTTGTAAAGTAATTTTAATACAGTTTAACGCTTTTGATTTTAAATTTTTCAAAAAGTTCTTTACCGATTAAGTCGGCATAAGGTGTCAAGATATAGTCAACGTCTAACTTAATAAGCTGACTAACCGCTTCAACGCTGTCCACGTTTGCAATAACGCCTATATTTTTTCCCGACCTATATTTATTAATAACGTCAAGTTTATTCTTGACTTCGTTTAAGGTCGATTCGCCAAACGCAAAGATTATATAACCGAGTTTACTTTTTGAAACGGCTTTAACCGCACGCTTAATCTTGTCTTCTGAAAGGTCTGTTGCATTGACAGTAATACCAGCGTTAGATTTATAATTATTTCCAAGGCGTTTTAGTTGCTTTTTAAGTTCTTTTGAATTTTCTTCGGTAAACAGCATTGACGGCATAGTTACCGTAAACTTATCCGCACCGATTTTAACGCTTTCTTTAACGTTTGCAAGCTTACCCCTAAACGAACTTTCACCAAACGGGAAGTCAATAACGGCACTAACTAGCATATCGTGAAGCGAATGCTTTTTTGCTTGCTTTGCGCACATTGAAAGATATATTGGTGCAACGCTAAGTCCACCAAGTTTTAAAGCGTTAGCGTTTAGGAAAATCTTTTCCATTTCGGCACTAGTAACGTTGTATCTAACAACCACCTTATTAAGCCTTGAAGTAATCTTTCTAATTTGGTATAAAACGCATTCTTCTTTGATTATTTCAGGCTTGGAATCAAGAATTTGAGCAAGCAAAGAGAACGGGTCAAAGTCTAACGGTGCATTATCGCTTTCAATCTCTTTACACTTTTTAACACGTTTTTCTTTTTGTTTTTTAATTTTTTTATCCTTTTTAGGTAAATCGTTATCGCTTTTAGGTATAACGGCAACAGAAGTATTTTGCTCGTTCATACTTACGTTTTCTTGTTCAAGCATAGCGCCCTCCTAAAACAGTTGTGATAAAATATATCATTTATCAACAAATATTTTTAATAAACCGTCTTTTTCTTATGCTACCATAAATTAAAGGTAAAATTATGAACGGTTTTTTTAATTCTTTTATAAGCGGTCTGTTTTGCACAGGGTTATTGTTTTTTATAAGCTTAGTTTCGGTTATCGGCTGTAAGGTTATAGCCGTAAAAATCAAACGCCTATTCCCTAAAAAACAAACGGTTCAAACTCCGATAGAGAGCGATAAACCGCAAGCGCCCAAAAAGCGCAAGCGTAAACCGTCCACCGTGCGAAGCATAGAAATTGACCCCGAACAAATTGACAGAATTTACGTTAAAAAAATTTCTTAGTCGTACTTTTTAACGTTGCTTTCGTCACCCCAAAGGTTTTCAAGATGATAAAATAGCCTTGTTTCATCGTTAAAGATATGAACGATAACGTCGCCGTAATCAAGCACAGCCCACCTACCTTCACGAACACCTTCACGGCGAACGGGTGCAACGCCAATCTTATCCATTTCTTCTTCAACGTGCTCAATCAAAGCACGGGTTTGTGCCATCGACCTACCACTTGCAATAACGTAATAGTCGGCAACCGACGATTTTTCTCTAACGTCAACACTAACAATGTCTTGCGCCTTGCGTGCGGAAAGCACCGCACAAATCTTTTCAACAAATTCGTTTGATTTCAATTTTATATCCATCCTTTTTAGTTTATTTATCATCGTCAACGTAATAGTTGAACGCATTTATCGTTTGAAAGTATATATACTGCTTTTTGTTGAGTAAGTGCAAAAATTCTTCCTTTAAGCACTCAACAAAGCACTTTTCAAAATCTTCTTTTTCATAAAGTGTGCGTAAATATTCCACCCCGTCGTAATCCCGACCTTCTTCAATCATATCGGCAACGAAAATAAGTTTAGAAAGCGTGCTCATTTCAGCCTTTCCGGAAGTATGAAACCTTATCGCATCAATAATTTCTTCATCGTCAACACCTAAGACGTTTTGCGCAATATAAGCGCCCAAAAAAGCGTGAATAACAGGGGTTGGCACGTCGTCTGGCAAGCAAAAACCGTCAACCGTTTTGTAATCAATATACTTTGCGCAGTCGTGCAAAGTGGCCGCCGTTGTTACTTTTTCCAAATCAAGTCCAAGTTCTTTTGCCCTTTTAAGCGCACAAACAACAACGTCTGCCGTGTGCTTAATGCGTTTTTCGGGAAGATTTTCTATAATAAATTTTTGGTACTTATCAGGTAAATATAGATTATTATTTTTTGCGTATTCACTCACCCCGTCGGGCGCATACGGCATATTTAGACCAAACTGACTGTATATGCGCATTTTCGTGCTGGAAGTATTTTTACCCAAATACGATAGCCGAACAAATTCACTGTTAAAACGCTCCTTAAAATACTGCCGTTCACGCTCATAGTCAGTAAAAAAATTTTCCCTATCAAACACGGCGATAGTGCAAGCACTCAAAATTCGTTCGGGATAGCGCCAATTCTTAAAATCGGTAAGCATATCCCCACCCATTATAAAATAAATTTGTGCGTTAGTCGTGCTTTTGAAATGCTCAACCGTAATGTAGGTGTAACTTTTGCCTTGCTTTTGAATTTCATAATCACAAACTTCAACGTTAGGATAGTTCTTAAATGCAATGCGTAGCATATTAAGCCTATCTTGTGTGGGCGCAGGTGCAGAACTTTTATGCGGAGAAATATAGGTCGGCATAACAAGCAGTTTATCAAGATTAAGTTCTTTAACGGCTGATAACGCTAAGTTGACGTGTTCAATATGCACGGGGTTAAACGTTCCGCCTAAAATACCTATTTTCTTCATACCGATATTATCGCACATTTTCAAAATAAAATCAATACTTTTTTTAACTTTTCCCTTTCTTTTTAAGCGCAGTTATAAATTTGTAATTTTTGGGTATAATCATAAAAAATTTAAGTATAGGATTTTTTATGAAATTTTCACTCATAGCCGTTATTGACGCACTTTTTACCGCTTTTATAACTTTTATTTTGTCTTTTGTTATTTTAAACTACTTTGTAGTTCGCCCATATTCTGTAATCTTTTCAATTTGCATTGCAATCCCCGTTCTAATGCTTGCATTTATGCGCCTATCCGTTAAAGACAAAACAAAAAAACTAAAAAGCGCCCAAGAAAAAGAAAAAAATTCGGTTATAACCCAACTCAATCTTTTTTCAGACTCAGAACAGCTTGACCTTTTTTTAACCGCCCTTAAAAAGAAAGACGTTTGTGCCGAAAAGAAAAAGAACGCCATTTTTATCAAGGATAAAAACGCCGTTTTATTTATAAAGTTTTCTTACGACGGTGTAACCAAAACCGACGTGGTTAGGGCTTTCAATACTATACCGAATAACTCAACCGCCTACATTTTTTCCGACACCTTTGGCGTTGAACTTAAAAACTTTATAAACCGCTTTGACGGAAAAATTATTGCCGTTGACGGATATAAAACGTATAAATTCTTAAAAGAAAACGACTGCCTGCCCACCCCTAAATACAATTTTACTAATAAGAAGATTTTTTCCGACGGCTTTTTCCCCGCTTTTTTGGGCAGAAAAAAAGCCAAAAGCTATCTTGCTTTCGGCTTTATCTTTTTGGTTATGAGTTACTTTGTCCCAATAAAAATTTACTATATAATTTGCGGTTGCTCCTTTTTATTTCTTTCGCTCCTTTGTAGGCTTTTCGGCAAAGAAATTAAAGCGTAGAAGTGGCGTTATAGTAATGTAATCCGCTTATTGTTAATAATTTTAAATATACAGTTGTATATAGTGCGTTTAATTTAGTTATCATTAT
>JAZNFN010000152.1:0-17738 GCA_045576035.1 Christensenellaceae bacterium | reverse complement strand
GAGATACCGTTACAAAACTTCTTGAAGCAGGATTATATCCATATACAAAGAGATATTTGGGCACTTTCAGCAACCACTTCTCAACAATCGGTCTTGTTGGTATGAACGAAGCGTGCTTAAACGCTAAGTGGATTAAGAAAGATTTAACTAACGCAGAAGCACAGAACTTCACAAAAGACGTTCTAAACTTTATGAGAAATAAACTTTCTGACTATCAAGAACTCTACGGTGACCTTTACAACTTAGAAGCAACTCCCGCAGAATCAACGTCTTTCCGTTTGGCTAAACACGACAGAAAGAGATATCCCGATATTATCACTGCTTCGGACAATGATAACGCACCGTACTATACCAACAGTTCACACTTACCCGTTGGCTATACGGACGATATCTTCTCTGCACTTGATATTCAAGACGAATTGCAAACACTTTACACGTCAGGTACTGTTTTCCACGCATTCTTGGGTCAAAAACTTCCTGATTGGAAAGCAGCTGCTAACCTTGTTAGAAAGATTGCTGAAAATTACAAGCTTCCATATTATACAATGTCTCCAACCTATTCGGTATGTGCAGACCACGGCTACATTGCTGGTGAAGTGTATGAATGCCCGACTTGTGGAAAGAAGACCGAAGTATATTCAAGAATTACCGGTTACTATCGTCCTATCCAAAACTGGAACGATGGTAAGAGAAAGGAATTTGAAGATAGAAAAGAATATAATATCGAAGGTTCTAAATTTACTGCAAAAGAAAACGCTTGCGAATGCAAAAAGGATGACTCACCAAAGGCAGAACTTAACGGTGCCGTGCTCTTCACAAGAAACGGTTGTCCTAACTGTAAAACAGCAAAGTTAATGCTTGATAAAAAAGGTGTTATCTATACTGTAATCAATGCGGAAGAAGATAAGGAAACAACGTTAAAGTTTGGCGTGAAGAAAGCACCAACGCTTCTTGTACCAGAAGGTAGTGGCTTTAAGGCTTACGACAACGCAAGCGAAATAAGAAAGTATATTGAGAGTTTGAATTAATTATGTATGACGTAATAGTTATAGGCGCAGGCGCGGCAGGAATGACCTCCGCGCTATACGCTTTAAGGAACAGTAAATCCGTATTAGTATTAGAAAGCGAAAGTCTTGGCGGTCAAATTGCTATGTCCCCAAGATTAGAAAATTATCCGTCAATAAAAGAAATCAGCGGTGAAGGGTTTGCAGACAATCTTTTTGACCAAATTACTTCGCTTGGTGCACAAGTTGAGATTGAAAAAGTTGTTGGTGTTGAAAAACTTGGCGAAGGCAACTTTAAAGTTAAGACCGAATATAACGAATATGACTCTAAGTCGGTTATAATAGCGTCGGGTGTTAAACACAAACATTTAAGAACAAAGTCTGATAGGGAAGATTTAGTTGGAAAAGGCGTTTATTATTGCGCTATTTGCGACGGACCTTTTTATAAAGGTAAGGAAGTTGCTGTAATCGGTGATGCTAACACTGCACTTCAATACAGTTTATTGCTTTCAAGTTATTGTAAAAAGGTGTATATTTATACTTTGTTTGATAAATTCTTTGGCGATAAAGCTCACGTTAAAGCGTTGCTTGCAAAAGACAATATCGAATGGCGACCAAATACTAGTGTTACTGATTTTATAGGTGAAGACGAACTTACTGCGTTTGAATATAAGGACGCTGACGGTAATATTAAAACGCACGAAATCCCAGCAGTATTCGTTGCTATCGGTCAAGTTCCCGATAATAAAGCGTTTACTAACGTTGTTGAACTTGATTCAATGGGATATATTATAGCAGACGAAACTTGCAAAACCAAGGTGGATGGCGTGTACGTTGCAGGGGATTGCAGAACTAAAACTGTAAGGCAAGTTGCAACCGCTGTTGGCGACGGCGCTGTTGCTGCAACCAACGCTTGTTTATACGTTGAAAGTTTATAGGTGTAATATGTGGAACGGGAAGAATAGAGCAATAACTTTTAGTTTTGACGATGCTGTTACGCAAGATGAAAGAGCGATAGAAATATTAAATAGATATGGTTTAAAAGCGACTTTTAACATCAATTCTTCGCTTTTAGGATTACTTGGCTCAGTTGGTCAAGGCGCAAATTTAACTAACCACAATAAAATTAAAGCGTCAAAGTTAAAAGAAATCTATAAAGGGCACGAAGTTGCCGTGCATACCCTTACGCACCCTAACTTAACTACGCTTGACGAAGAAACGATTATAAGACAAGTTGAAGAAGATAGATTAAAATTATCTGAACTTTGCGGTTATGAAGTAGTTGGTATGGCTTATCCTTGCGGTGGGGTAAACAACGATGATAGGGTAGCAAAAATTATTAAAGAACATACAGGCGTAAAATATTCAAGGACAATAACTTCTACCTATAATTTTGATTTGCAAGAAAACTTATATAGGTTTAATCCTTCTGTGCATACAGCCGAAGAAAAATTATTTGAAACGGTAGAAAAGTTTTTAAGCGTTAAAACTAATAAGCCACAAATATTATACGTTTGGGGACATACTTACGAAATGGATATACCAAACGTTCCATTTTCTTGGCAAGATTTTGAAAAACTTTGCAAATTAGTTAGCGGTAAAAAAGATATATTTTATGGCACGAATAAAGAAATACTTTTATAAGAACAGCTAAAATTACAAAAGAAAGCACGGTTTTAACCGTGCTTTTTTGATGCAAAAAATTATTTTTTAACAACGTTAATATTTTTAATTCCGTAGTACTGAAAACTTTTAACAGCGTCTTTATCAATTTCTTCACCGCACATAACGATAGGTACTGCCGGTGGGCAAGAAACGGACGGACTTGCTAAAACACGCCCTAAACTATCATTAACGTTTATAGTTTCGGACGGGCAAAGCATAGCGTTCCTAATAGAAGTTTTGCGTTTTAAGATAGTCGGCTTTGGTGGTGTGACTAGGATAGGCTCTTTTTTCGGTAACGATAAAAGAACGTTTGCAAGCTTATCAATATCGCCATCTAAATTTTCACAAGACAACATTAAAACAAGGTAGTCGGGGTCGTAAAACTCGCATACGATATCGTTTTTTTGTAAAAATTCGTTTATTTCATAACCCGTGTAGCCGTATTCTTTTGTGCGCAAAGTAATCTTTAACGGTTCACTATCTATTAGTGAATAACCGTTACTTATGAGTATACTTTTAAGAACTTCTATTTTTTTAACAGTTTTAGAAAGCTTGTTTTTATAGTCTAAACAAATGTATTTATTAGTGTAGTCTAATGACTGTAAAATTAAATATGATGGACTTGTTGAACCGAACAGGGCAAGTGCGTCACGGGCATTCTGCTTAAATTCAGCAGGTGCGTTATAAGATATATGTAGATAAGCGCCACCTGTTAAAGTTGGCAGAGTTTTGTGTGCAGAATCGCAACAAACGTCAGCGCCCAAGTCGATAGGGTGCATACTTTGGGGCAAAAATTTAGTATAAGCACCGTGTGCGTTATCAACTAAAAGAAGTACCCCATGAGCTTTACAAACTTCGGCAATGCCTTTAACGTCTAATAAGTTCCCTAAATAGTCGGGACTTGTAATATAGACGGCAACGGGTTTTTGCATTGCATTTTTTAGCGTTTCATTTAAGGCGAAAGTGTCTATTTTGCAAGAAAGGTAATCGGTGCTGTGAGAATAAATCCACTGAATCTCAAAGTCAAGTAGCGCTGCGGCGCTGATAAAAGTTTTATGAATGTTTCGTGGTGCCAAAATTAACGGTTGCTTTCCCTTTGATTTTGCATATTTTACGGCAAGATAAAGCATTGCCCTTATTGATAGCGAAGAACCTTCCGTCGAATAAAAGGTATGCGAAGAAAAAAGCGCACTTGCGTTAAGTTCACTCTTTTCAATAATGCCGTTAGCGTGATAAAGTGAGTCTGCACCGTCAATTTCGGTAACGTCAAGTCTTTCTACGCCCAAGATATTAACGCCCTTATGACCGGGAACGTGCAAGCGTACGGCATTGCGATTAGCGTATTCATTTACAAAATCTAAGATGGGGGTATCCATTAATCTTTTCCTTTCATTGACCTAGCGATAGCAACCATTATTGCGCATTCCATACGTTTTTTGAAAAGTTCACAGCCATATTTATAAACTCCACGAACAGAGCCTGTGGCGTGATATGCGTTTGCGGCACAACCGCCTGAGCAGTAAAGCTTTGCCCAACAATCCTTGCAGTCGGGGCGTGCGTAAACGTTGCAGTCACAAAATTCTTGTTGGATTTTGGTGTTATTTACGCCGTTAAATACGTCGCCAAGTTTAAACTTTTCATCGCCGACGAATTGGTGGCAGGGGTAAAGGTCGCCCCAAGGTGTAACAGCCATATATTCCGTACCCGAACCGCAACCCGATATGCGCTTATAAATACAAGGACCACCTTTAAGGTCAATCATATAATGATAAAATGTAAAAGGTTTCCCTTCCTTATCTTTTTCAAGCATAAGTTTTGCAAGTTCTTCATACTGACTTAAAATAATAGGTAAGTCTTGTTCGGTAAGTTCGTTTTTATCGCCCGAAGCGCAAACGACTGGTTCCATCGAAAGTTCGTTAAAACCAAGGTCAAGCATAACTTTAATGTCTTCTAAAAAGTCGGGGTTAAAGTGGGTAAAAGTACCACGCATATAATAGTTTTTGCCACCACGGGCTTTAACTAATTTTTGGAATTTTGGAACGATTTTTTCCCAACTTCCGTTACCATTGTAATCAACACGATAGCGGTCGTGAACTTCTTTACGTCCGTCAAGACTTAAAACAACGTTGCTTATTTCCTTGTTGGCAAACTCAATCACGTCATCGTCTATAAGTACACCGTTGGTGGTAAGTGTAAAGCGGAAGTTTTTGTTTTTTTCTTTTTCGATTGAACGTGCGTAACTTACTAATTGTTTAACCACGTCAAAATTCATAAGCGGTTCACCGCCGAAAAAGTCTACTTCTAAATTGCGTCTTGAACCTGAATTTTCTATTAAGAAGTCGAGCGCTCTTTTTCCCACTTCGAAACTCATAACGGCACGGTCACCATTATACTTTCCTTGACTAGCAAAACAGTATTCGCAGTTTAAGTTGCAAGTATGCGCAACGTGTAAGCAAAGCGCTTTTATTACGCCAGAAGTCTTTGCTTTAAGTGTGCCTGCCATACTTTCAAACGTGTCGGGTGAAAAAAGTTTGCCCGAATTTTTAAGTTGTTCAATTTGCTCGTAACATTCTTCAATGTCAGCAATAGAAATTTCAGGTGAGTCAGCGTATTTTGTAGTTAAATTGTTTACTATTTGTTCTTTTTCTAACTTTTCAAAACACTCAATAATATCAAACGCAACGTCATCAACGACGTGTATTGCCCCCGAACAAATATCAAGAACTATGTTAAAACCGCCAAGTTTATATTGATGTACCATAAAACTCCTCTTTTCGTAAATTAACTAATAAAAATACCGCCCAAATAGGCGGTATTTGTTCAGCGTAAGAATTATTCGCTTTCCTTTGCGTTTTCACATTGCTGATTTGCGATACCACAGCTGGTTTTGCATGCTGATTGGCAAGAAGTTTGGCATTCACCACAGCCACCGTTTTTAGCGCTTTCGCAAAGGTTACGGGTTTCGATTGTTTCAATATGTTTCATTTTTAAGATGCCTCCGAATAATATTAATTATAATTTTATATTATTATAACACTATTTTATTTCATTGTCAATACAATAACTATAATTATCCGTTTATAATTTCAGTTGTTTGGTAAGGGTTGTTAATAGCACTTAACACGCATTGAATGGCAATGGCTTTTTCTTCTTCCGTTACGCTTTCGGGCTTATAACTAATATTGCTAATGTCTTTACCGGTAAGCGTTGTCGCAACGGTTAAAGCAACCATATATCTGCCGAAATCGGCAGTAGCGTGCCCGTAAGTTGTTGGGTCGTAAGTTATGCGTAATTCTTCTAAATTTGAAGTTCTAGCGTTTCTTACAACCGTTCCGTTGGGAATAATCTTGTAAAAGTTCAAAGGCTCAACTTGTGATTTAATTGCATTTATTATTGCTTGATACATTACGTCTTCACTGCTTTCATAATAGTTTTCAAATTCGGGCAAGGTCGAAATATTAGAAAATGTCCAACCCATATGAAAAGATATTTTAGCACTTGGTGCTTTTGACTTAACGTAAGCTAAATAATCGGGTAATTTTTCAAACGTTTCAGTAACGCCCTGTTCAGTTGCGCCTTGGTTAATAACGACGTAGTCCCACGCCCTTTCGGTAAGCGCATCACTCATTTTATATTTATTAGTATAGTTTATGCCGTCAATTTCAATAAAAACTTCTTTAAGTTTACCTGTTGTCTTATTGGCTTTTCTATATTCGTAAGCACCTTTATCTTGCTCAATATTTTGCATGTGTGCATTGATTTTACAACCGCTTGAATATATGTTAGCGACCGTAATATCGTCATATCCCAAACTTTCAAGAACGGGGTAAAGTTGGTCGGTGGCGTTATATAGGTAACTTGAACCTATCGTAAGAACGGAAATTGATTTTTTGTCATTGCAACCCGAAGTTATAGTACCCGTAATCAAAGAACAAAAAATTAACGCAAGCGACAAAAAAAGGCTTAAAAGTTTTTTCATAAAATCTCCTTTACAAGATGAACATCTTAATTCAATTATAACAACAAATGAAAAACTTGTAAACCTTAAATATTCTTTTTTTATTCCAAAATATTACAATAACTAACCAACGACATCAAATTCTGGAACGTATTCTTGTGAAAATTCTTCCCACACAATTTCACGCACTTCAATTTTGGTAATTTTTAGTTTTGTACAGTAAGCTGAAAATCCAACGTGTCCGCATGAAATTGGCTGTGGGTCACGAAGTTCAGTAACAAGAACGTCGTCAACAACCATAAAGCAGTGTCCGTTTACCGAACCGCAAATCATAGTAATTTCCGTGCCACCAACGTATTTAAAAAGGGACGTGGTTGAATATAAACCATTTTTCTTATTACGTTCTATTCCAGCCTTGTTTTCCCACCATCCGTTAAGTCCGCAAACGTAAGATTCACCAAGGTAGTTAGTTTTTTCGTCCCAATGAGCAGCCCAAACGGCGTTAAGGTCACGAGTTGCGGGGAGAACTGTTGAACCCTTAAAAATAAGCATAACGTCTTTATCAAAACTTTGTTTAGTAAAAAGTATTCCGCCAAAATTTCCTGGTTCAAATCCTATTATAGCACCGTCTTCATAATACCAATTACCAGATTTTACGTCAAAGAAATCTTTCCAGTTCTCATCGGGCGTATATTTAAAAAGTATGGGAGATTTTTCTATTAGAATCTTTTTTTCAGCAAGTTTAATATTCTTCATTTTAGTATCCTTTACAAATCATAACCACGGAGTTTTGTGTTTGGTATAGTTTTAGTTAAAATGTCTTTAAATTTAAGTACCGTATTGTTATCTACGGCGCTAAGACCGCTTTTTATACAACTTCCACTATCTTTGAATTTTTGCAAAAAGTATTTGGTTGCGCCTTTAATCCAAATGCCTATATTTTCAATGTTTTGGGTTTTGTGGTATTCATTAATAAGAGTCGTCCTAAATTCGTAAGGCGCACTGCCCGTCAAAAAGAATTCTACCGATTTCTCAATATTTTTAGTATCGTATTTATCAAACCCGATAACTTTTGCATAGGATTCACGGTCGGATTTAATGTCCATTGCGTAGTAGTCGACAAGTCCGTTTTCATAAAGACTTTTTATAAGTGTTGGATTAGTTCCGTTAGTGTCAAGTTTAACCGAATAGCCAAGTGATTTTATCTTTTCAATAAAGATAGGCAAATCTTTTTGTAAGGTCGGTTCACCACCCGAAACACATACACCGTCAAGAAGCCCTTTTCTTTTTTGAAGATAGTTAATAACTTCTTCTTCGGGGATAGACGGCAAAGTCTTAAAATCAGTTACTAATGGTGAGTTGTGGCAAAACGGACATAAAAAATTGCAACCGCCCGTAAAAAGTGTTGCTGAAACGAACCCGTCATAGTCGACAAGCGACATTTTTTCCATACCTAAAATATTCATATTATTATTTTATCTTATAATCTTTTACTTGTCAAATATTTATAAATATGTTATCATAATTGGGTAAAAAAGGAGATAAAAATGAAAGCGGTAATTCAGCGTGTTTTGAGTGCGGATTTAAGGGTTGATGGTCAGCTTATAACTGAAATAGGGTTTGGATACGTTATTTTTTTAGGTGTAAAAAAAGGCGATAGCAAGGAAGTTGCGGACTATTTTATTAAAAAGATTCCCACATTAAGAATTTGCGAAGATGAAAACCAAAAGATAAACAAATCAATAATGGACGTTGGTGGTGAAATTTTACTTGTTTCACAGTTCACTCTATATGCAAATACTTCGCACGGCAACCGTCCAGACTTTTTGAATGCAGAAGTGCCGGATAAGGCAAATGAACTTTATGAGTACGTTTTAGATGGATTAAAAAATCAAGGGCTTATTGTGAAGAAAGGCGTGTTTGGTGCAGATATGAAAATAAGCCAAATTAACGACGGTCCGTTTACCGTAATATTAGAAAAAGATGCATAACAAAAAAGGCAAAATGTAACAAAAAAGCAAAACCGTATTCGGTTTTGCTTTTTTAATGCGAAAAAAATTTACTTATTTTAATAGGTCTTTTACGTCGTAAGCGTTGGTGTATGCCTTTTTGCCATCAAGGTCGGTTACTGTAAGTCTAACGTAGCCGTAGTTTTCAAGAAGCTTAAATTTTGCGCTAGTGATAAATCCGTTTTCTTCGGCGGTAATACGTTCGACTCTCATAATTTCCATACTAAGAGCAATCATTTTTGCAGGTGCAGTGGTAATATATAGATAATCGTCTTCAACGTAAAGTTCTTTAATTTCAGCACCCGTTGAAGCGTAAAAATCGCCTTTAAGCATACTTGACGTAAGACTTTCGTAATCAAGTTTATCTGCTTTAATCATAATATAGCCACCGCCGATAGAGCTTTGGCGGTGCATATCGTCGGTTGCAATGCAATATAAACGTTTTCCACCACGGAGCATATCATCGTAAACGTGTGAGTTGTATTCTTCAACACCAATTTTCACACACTCATTGTTATAAATTTCCATAGCGTGCATATTTTCATATCCCATATAGTCAAGGTAATTTTCGCCTGACCAAGTGGGGTGATTGTAGGTGACGAAAAATCCGTTTTCACGCCCTGTTTTCATTATATCGTTTATGCAATCGTGATTATAAACTCTTTCATAGTTTGGTAAATTTTTGTCGTAATCAAGGTAATTGATTATGTCGGGTGCGCTATGGTGCAGATATTTTTCTCTGTGAAAACAAACTTGTCTTGTTATGCTTGGTGAAAGTGCAACAAGACACATATGACAACATTTTTCTCTATGGAAAGGATATGGTGCAGGGATTTTTGCAGGTAAATCAATTTCCATTTCATAACCGTTAAGCGCAACGAAGTTTTCATCGGTCAAGTCGTTGTGGCGAATTAGTACGTCGTGGTCGGTAAACGCCACGGCAGAATAACCCAACCTTAAATATTCTTCTTTAACTTGTTCGGGGGTAAGTTTACCGTCAGAAATAGTTGAGTGGCAGTGTAAATTAGTCTTGTAGAACTTGCCGTTTTCAGAAATGAGATGCTTTTTCATTGTTAAACTCCATACTTTAATAAAGTGTCAATACTATAAGCGTTAGTGTTGGCGTTGTTTCCATTTAAATCTCTCACTGTAAAACGAACGTATTTATCGTAAGGGAATATTTTAAATTGTGCCGTATCAATGGGGGTTCTGTCAGTAGATTTAACAGATTTTAACCTTCTTGTTCCGCAATTCATTATTATTTGCTTAGCGGGCGAAGTTTTTATTGTTATCATATCATCTTCAATATAAAGTTCTTCAATTAAAGGTCCTGTTGAAGAATAGAATTGCCCGTCAAAAAGTGATTTCATTACAGTGCGGTATTCAAGTTTATCCGCTTTTATCATAACGAATCCGCCACCAACTTCATCATTGTGGTGCATATCGTCTGCTGCGATGCAGTAAATATTCTTACCACTGCGCAAAAAATCATCAAATACTCGTGGATTGTATTCGTCATAACCGCCGTTATAACACCCGGTGTTAAATATTTCAAATGCGTGCATATTCTCATACGCCATATAAGTTTCATAAGTTTCACCGTTCCAAGTGGGGTGATTGTATGTAATAAAAAATCCAGCGTCTTTTGCCTTTTTGAAAAAATCGTTTACGCACTTAATAGAATATTCACGCTCAAAGTCGGGTACGGAAGGGTCGAACTTAACTAACGTTCGATTTTCATAATTATTTTCTATATAATATTTTTCTCTATGATAGCCGACAGGGGTAGTCATTTCAGGGGAAGACGCTAAAACGCAAGCGTGCATGGCTCTTGTGTCTCGTTTTCCTTTAAAGTATGGTTCTTCATAAATTTCCCACTCAAACCCGTTAATGGCAAGGAAATTTTCGTCAGTTAAATCATTATGCGTAATAAAAAGACTATGGTCGGTGTATGCAACGATTGAATAACCTTTCTTTTTATAAAGTTCTTTAACTTGTTCGGGTGAAAAATCCCCGTCCGAAAGGTCAGTGTGGCAATGTAAGTTTGCTTTATAAAAATTGCCTTTCTCAGGAATTAAAAACTTTTTCATCGATGCTCCTAAGAATATTTTTTTATAATTGTATCAAATATAGTTTATTTTTGCAAATAAATATTAAAAAGTAGTAAAAAACTTGAAAATATGATAAATTTGATAGTTTTGACTGCTTATTTTATACTAATTTTGATAAATTGTATACAATTAAATTGTGTTATATATAATTACTTTTGCTTTAATATTTTCTTTATTATAAACGCTTGCATTTTTTTAGGTAGTGCGTTTAAGAGTTTTAAGCCTTTATTGTGATTTATTTTATAAGTAAATTTTGGCTTTTTAACAGTTGTCGCCTTAAAAATAAGTTTAGCAACTTTTATGGGTTCAACAGCCTTGCTTTCTGTTTTTTCAACGATGTGTTTAAATCTTTTTGCGTTGTAATTGTAAAGTTTGGTTTTTTCGCAAAGCCTATCAAGTGCGGTTGTTGATGCCCCTAAAAATTCAGTTTTAATAGCACCTGGGCGGACGACCGTTACGGGTACGTTATGTAGCATTAGTTCCATTCTGAGTGCGCTAGCGTAATTATCAAGCGTAGACTTAGTCAGGCCGTAAATTGATTCAAACGGTAGGGGGTAAAGGGTTGCAACTTCGCTTGTAACAATAACTATTCTGCCATCATTTTTAACCAAATCAAAAAATTCTTTGTTGATTAAATATACGCCAAAAAAGTTTATATCAAAAATTTTTCTTAAATCACGCTCTTCAATTTCAATAAAAGAGTCCATATTAAAGTATCCTGCAACGTGAACGATAGCGTCAAGTGAGTCGGTTTCATTTTTAATAATTTCTCTTAATTTTTTAATGCTTTCGGAGTTTGTGTTGTCTGATAAAATTTGTTTACTGTTTGGCAGTTCTTCGCCAAAACTGACGTCTGTTCTATAAACGAAAAAGCCGTTTTGTATAAAGTATTTAGTAACGGCTTTGCCAAGACCGCCGTTTGCGCCCGTCAACAATATTTTTTTCATTTAATTTTTCCTAATAAAAAACGGCTTAGCGCCGTTTTTTAAATACGTTTTGATTTTTTTGTGTCAAGTTCGGGATTGTTTTTCCTTTCCTTGTAGTTTTCAAGTGCCGTGGCAAGTTGGTCGCCACACGAAGTGTTGCTTCTGCACTTGATGCCTTTAAGCGTTGAAATGACTTGGTCGATATTCATTCCGTCAACAAGCCTTGCTATTGCTTGAAGGTTACCACTACAACCGCCGATAAACTTAACGTTTGTAACTTTTTCGTCGGGGGTAACGTCGAATAGAATCTGTCTACTGCAAGTCCCTCTGGTCATGTAAGTTTGCATAAATATTATCTCCTAAAACTAATCTACTAAATTTTCATAAACGTTTCTAAAAACGTCGGCAGCCTTTTCGCCCCATTTTTTGTAAATATCCTTTGCGATTTGACGGTTGGGTACGACAAGTTTAAGTTCAAAAACAGGTTGAGCAGGTTCAATGATTTTAAGGTAAACAGTGTAAGTACCGTCCTTATTCATAAAATAATCTGCAACGCATTCTTGTTTTCTGCGATATTTTGCCCTATTGTTTTTAATAAACAACGAAATTTCTTCACGGGTGGAAGCAGGTATGTTTATAAAAAAGTTTGCAAGGCAAATTCTACCGTCGGGGGTAATGGTATAAAGCGGTTCACCGCTGTTGCCGATATTATACAGCCATCCGCATTCAAGAAGTTGGTTTAATATAGGTTGACAGTCCATGTACGCAAGCCAGTTGTTCGATGAGCAACACATATCAAGCACCGTGTTTTCCGACAGCGGTACTTCCATCTTGTCAAAGACGAATAACAATATTAATTTGTTTAATGACGAATCACCTTTGACCTGCATAAACCAAAATTCTCCATATTACTGTTTTTTATTATACCACAAAAACTGAATTTGTAAAGAACTTTATCGAAAAATTTGTAAAATTACGACAAAAAAAGTTTATAATCTTTAATTTTTGTGATATAATCAAATAAATAACTGTTTAAAACCTATAATGGAGGGTTGTGTTTTGACAAGGCGTGAAGAACTTAATTTGTTTATAGAACGTGCAGATGAGCTTATTGATTCAAAGTATATACTTGCAGATATAAAGCTTGCTGCTATGCTAAAAGCAATAGCATCGTCCGATACGCTTATTGCAATATTTAAAAATTGCCTTACCGACTTTGACTATACGGAAGCGCAGAAAAAGTATCTTGTAAAAAGTCCTTATCTTTCTACTGAAAAAGGCGAATTTATCTTGCCATCTACGTCTAGGGAACTTTTGGCGTTTATTTTTAACGTGCTTGTGGATATTGATGCAAAGCGCATTGACCTAAACGCATTTATAGGTAAATATTTTTACGTTGACGGTAGTTTTTCTTCTGGATATGATGCGTTTATTACCGCAATGATTAAGCCGTTCAAAAATTCTGTTAAAATGCTTATGGAAAGCGTGATTGACGGTAAACTCCAAGACCCCGTAGAAGCGCTTACCGAAGAAGAGAATAGGCGTGCAAAAGAAAAGCAAGAAGAAGAGGAAAGGCTTATTAAAGAAAAAGAACTTTTGCAAAAGGCATACGGCGCAAGCGTTAAGAGTTTAAAAGAAATATTGCTTGGAGATAAGCAAAAAATCCGTGCGGGCAAACTTTCTTCGGATAAAAAAGATGAAGTTTTGCTTGTTATCGATATGCTTGCAAACGTTATTGAAAGCGAAGATAAGGATGCTATCACCTATGCGTTCGTGGCATATAAATATGTCGCCAAAGCATATAGATTTTCCTTTATCGGCAGGGTGAAGAAAATTACTAAACTGTTAAAGGACGTAATGAATGGAATTTGAAGAAAAAACCCTTAAAGAAAATTATCTTTATAAAGGTAAAATCTTAAACGTTAGAAAAGATGAAATTGCTTTGCCTGACGGAGCGCCGGCTATACGGGAAGTGATTGAACATAGTGGCGGAAGTGCAATCTATTGCGAAAGGGATAATAAAGTGCTGTTAGTTAAGCAATTTCGCTATCCGTATAAGGAAATTTTGTACGAAATACCTGCTGGCAAATTAAACCAAGGCGAAGAGCCCGAAACTACTGCGCTTCGTGAACTTGAAGAAGAGGGCGGTGTAAAAGCCGAGCGTGTGGAAAAGTTGTTCGACGTGTATCCGTCGCCTGGCTATACTGACGAAGTTATAAGGATTTACCGTGCGATAGGAATAACCGATAGCGTTCAACGTCTTGATAAAGATGAATTCTTAACGGGCGAATGGTTTGATAAAAAAACACTTGTTAAAATGATAAACGAAGGCGTTATTAAAGATGGTAAGACTCTTATCGCTTTACTTAAAATGCTTTGATGGGGAAAGGTTGAAATTTAATTAAAGGGAAGGACAAAACTTGAAAAGAACTGACGTAAGAAACGTTGCAATCATTGCACACGTTGACCATGGTAAAACTACGCTTGTAAACGAAATGCTAAAACAGGGCGGAATTTTCCGTGACAACCAAGAAGTTATGGATAGGGTTATGGACTCAGGCGACTTAGAGCGTGAGCGTGGAATAACTATACTTGCAAAAAATACTTCTGCGTTTTATAAGGGCATAAAAATAAACATCGTAGACACGCCCGGACACGCTGACTTCGGCGGTGAAGTTGAACGTGTTTTGAAAATGGTAAACGGTGTATTAGTGCTTGTCGATGCGTGTGAAGGTCCTATGCCACAAACACGTTTCGTTATGCAAAAGGCACTTGAACTTAACCATAAACTCATTATCGTAGTAAATAAAATCGACCGTCCTGACGCAAGGCTTTCAGAAGTTCAAGACGAAATTTTAGAACTTTTATTTGACCTAAATGCAAGCGACGACCAAATTGATAGTCCAATTATATTCTGTTCGGGTAGGGCAGGTACGGCAAGCACGGACTGTAAAGTTCAAGGCGAAGACTTAACCCCCTTATTCGATGCGATTATAAATCACTTTGAGCCACAAGAAGTCGATATGGACGGTCCGTTCCAAATGCTTGTTTCATCCGTTGACTACAATGAATACGTCGGTAGGATAGGTATAGGTAGAATAGAGCGTGGCTCAATTTCCGTAAACCAAGACGTTCAAACGTGTAACTATAATATTACGGGCAAGGAAATAAAAGGTAAACTTGTTAGTATATACCAAATTGAAGGCTTGAATAGGGTTGCTGTTGAGGGCGCAAAAGCAGGCGATATAGTTTGTGTAAGCGGACTTGAAAACGTTTCTATCGGCGATACCATTTGTTCACCTACCTTAGTTGAACCCGTTCCGTTTGTTAAGATAAGTGAACCTACCGTTGAAATGCTCTTTTCGGTAAACGACAGTCCGTTTGCTGGTAAAGAAGGTAAGTTTGTTACTACAAGGCATCTTCGTGATAGACTATTTAAAGAAATGCTTAAAGACGTTTCGCTCCGTGTTGAAGAACCCGATTCTGCCGACTCTTATAGGGTTTGCGGTAGGGGTGAAATGCACCTTTCAATCTTGATTGAAACTATGCGCCGTGCAGGTTATGAATTCCAAGTCGGTGCACCGAAAGTTATGTATAAGGAAGAAAACGGCGTAACTAAAGAACCTATGGAAAGGCTTGTCGTTGACGTTCCCGAAGATAAGACGGGCAGTGTATTTTCAAGTATGGGCGTTAGAAAGGGTGAACTTTTACAAATGGAAAACATCGGTAGCCGTATAAGACTTGAATTTAAAGTGCCTGCAAGGGGATTGTTTGGCTACAAATCACAATTTTTAACTGAAACTCGTGGCGAAGGTGTGTTCAATACAATATTCTATGGCTATGAAGAATTTAAGGGTGATATTGAAAGAAGGTCAACGGGTTCGCTCGTAGCGTTTGAAACGGGCGAAGCGGTAACGTATGGACTTTTCAATGCGCAAGGTAGGGGGCAACTGTTTATTGGTGCTGGTACGCCTGTCTATGAAGGTATGGTCGTAGGCGTATGTCCTAAAAATGAAGATATAAGCGTAAACGTTTGTAAGAAAAAACACCTTACCAACACCCGTGCATCAGGTTCTGACGATGCACTCCGCTTAGAAACGCCAAAGATTATGAGCTTAGAAGAAGCAATGGAATTTATCAACGACGACGAAATGCTTGAAGTAACCCCAAAGACAATTAGAATAAGAAAGAAAACGTTAAATACTGAACTTAGGTTAAAGAGAAAATTTAGGGGTTTAGAATAATATTGTCGGTAAGAATATAACAACGTTATAAAAAACAGCGGAAAGGCGTGCCTTTCCGCTGTTTTCATTTTTGTTCATTTTTGTTAAAAATTAGTGTTTTGTGGTGTTATAATCTTGCATTTTGTGCGTGCGATTTTTTCAACGTATTCGATAGGGGGTGTTTTTTCGGTAATAAGATAATCTATGTCGTTAAAATGAAAATCTGTGCAAAGGAAAGTTTTGTTAAACTTAGTGCTGTCGCAAAGCATTGCTACTTTATTAGAGTTTTTGCGCATTTGTTGTTTTAATTTTGCTTGTTCAATACTTGCGTCGGTAAATCCGTTTTCCAAATCTAACCCAGAGCAAGATATAAGGGTAATATCTGCGTGTATGCGTGAAATGAAGTCCATAGTATCCGTGCCAATTATTGAGTTAGAGTGGTTTTGTATTTGCCCACCAGCAATATAAATTTTAACGTTGTTGGTTTGTGATAACAACAGTGCGTTTCTTAAACCCGTAGTCGTAACCGAAAGATATTTAAAATTATTAAGCATAGGAATAATAAGTCCCGTAGTAGAACTTGAATCCAAAAAAACCGAATCACCGTTATTTATAAGTTTAACGGCAAGGTTGGCGATAGTTTTTTTTGCAACGGTATTTTCTTGTTCTCTTATGGCAAAGGCAGATTCTTCAGCACTTGACTTAAAAGGCATAGCCCCACCATGCGACCTTTTGATAAGCCCTTGCTTTTCCATAGAGCGAAGGTCACGCCTAATAGTAGCACCGCTAACGAAAAGCTCTTGCGCAAGTTCTTCAACCGTAGCCGATTTATTTTTGTTCAAAATTTCTAAAATTTCTTCCTGTCTTTCCAAAGAAAGCATAATTTTCTCCTTATTTACACCGTTTGGGTTGCAAACCGTGTTCATTATTGTTCATTTGTGATTATATTTTAACATAAAAATTATTTTTTTGCAACTTAATTACAAGGGGGTTCAAAATATAAATATATATGTTATAATATGAACGAATAAAAAATAGGAGGATACTGCACAATATGAAAACCAAAGCAGTAAGACTTTACGGCAAAAGCGATTTAAGACTTGAAGAGTTTGAATTGCCCGCAATCAAAGATAATGAAATTCTTGCACGCGTTGTATCTGACAGTATTTGTATGTCAAGTTACAAGGCTGCTATTCAAGGTGAGGACCACAAAAGAGTTCCCACTGACATTGCTACAAACCCCGTTATTATCGGGCACGAATTCTGCGGTGATATCGTAGAAGTTGGTGCAAAGTGGCAACATAAATTCAAAGCTGGTATGAAGTTCGGTATTCAACCCGCAATGAATCTTCCTGAAAACCCCGTAATCGCACCGGGATATTCTTACGCAAACATCGGTGGTGATGCAACTTACGTTATTATTCCTAACGAAGTTATGGAAACAGACTGCCTTATCCCTTATGAAGGTGAAAGTTACTTTAAGGCTTCTCTTGCAGAACCTATGTCTTGCATCATTGCAGGCTATCACGAAAACTATCACAGCGTTTACGAAACTCACAGTCACGAAATGGGTATTAAAGAAGGTGGCGCTGTTGCAATTTTAGCAGGCGTTGGTCCTATGGGACTTGGCGCAGTTGACTACGGTATCCACGGCGATAGAAAACCGTCGCTTATGGTTGTTACCGATATCGACCAAGCACGTCTTGATAGGGCTGCAAGCCTTTTGACCGTTGAAGACGCTGCTAAAAACGGTGTTAAACTCGTTTACGTTAATACTTCAACTCTTGAAGACCCTGTTGCTTATATGAAAGAACTCAACGGTGGCAACGGTTATGACGACGT
>JAZNFN010000151.1:0-3146 GCA_045576035.1 Christensenellaceae bacterium | reverse complement strand
ATTCCGTCTGCGTTTTTCTATTCGGCGTTAATCGTTTTAACTGCTTTAATGATAAGCATTGCTAAGCCTTTGAGGTCCTCTTCACTAAACTCTTTTTTGCCGTTATCTTTAATAACGCAAGTTATCTGTGATAAAAGTTCGTTTTCACAATCGCTGTTTTGAATAATGTTGTCTAATGCCGTTGCCGTTTGGTTTAACGTGCTACTTTCAACGTATCCTGCAATAAGCCCTTCAATTAAAAGCACGGTGGCGCTTAAAGGTAGGGGCTTTCCACTTGCTATTTTTTTAGTAGCGGAAATAAATATTGCGCTCAGCGAACCGCTTAAAAGTCCAGCATAGAGCGATTGTGGATAGAATTTAAAAGCACGGTAGGTAAACAGCATATCAAATGCGACGTGAAGTGCAACCGACAGCACGAACGGCAAATACGCCTTAATTAGTGCGGGGATTTTGATAGATAAAAACTTATCCGCAAAAAGACATATAATGCCGACTATAACTGCGATTATAACGGTGGGAAGGCTATAAGCAGTTAAAAAATCTTTAAGTAATATATAATCCATATTTCACCTTTTTTGAGGTGCAAAAAGGGACTATCCTGTGCGAAGAGTGTTAAGACGCTTATAAAAGCCGTTGAATCTTAAAAAACGGTAAGTCTTCATTTTTAACACCTCCTGTATTTTTCCAAACGCCAGCGATATAATATCACTAAAAATTTTTAAGTAAATAGGTATATGACACGTTTTAAGGACTTGCTGTATTTAATAATGCGAAAATTTTATTCATAGAGTAATAGCGTAAGTAAAAAAAGGAGAGTTTATATATGATTTTTGATGCGCTAATTTACTTGATAGGCAAAATAACTTTTTTTGCGGGAAGTGTAACGGGGGGAAGTTCGTTTCCCAAACCGCTATCGCAAAAAGAAGAAGCAGAGTGTCTTTTAAAGATGAAGCAAGGCGATATGTCGGCAAAAGAAAAGTTAATAAAACACAATATGCGTTTAGTTGCCCACGTTGTAAAAAAATATTCGGGCGCAGCCGAAACTGACGATTTGATTTCAGTGGGAAGTATCGGTTTAATAAAGGCGATTAACACTTATGAACTTGGCAAAGGCACGCAACTAGCAACTTATACTGCACGGTGCATAGAAAATGAAATTTTAATGCTACTTCGTGCAAATAAAAAATATCGCAACGACATATCGCTGTCCGACCCTGTTGGTAGCGACAAGGACGGAAACGAACTTACGCTTATGGAACTGCTTTGCGAAAAGGAAGATACGGTGTTTGCACGGGTTGACAGAAGTATAGAGCGTGAAAAGTTTTTGCAATTCATAAGAGACGTTTTATCAGAGCGTGAATATACCGTTTTATGTTTAAGGTACGGGCTTAAAGGTGAAAAAACTTACGCACAAAGGGAAGTTGCAAAGTTTTTAAAAATCTCACGTTCATACATATCACGCATAGAAAAAAAGGCGATTGATAAACTTCGCCAAGTGGTGAAAAAGGGGCAATTTTATTGCTGATAAACCTGCTTGTAAGGTTTTATTAAAAAGAGTGCAAATTATGTGAAAAATAAGAAGACAATTTTTATTAAAGGATTGTCTTTTTTACTTTTGTATGATATAATTAAAAAAACGCAAAAAGGGCAAGTGGAATATATGGAAAATAAAATTGCCGTAGTCGCAATAATCGTAAGCGATACTGATGCCGTAGAACGCATAAATACGCTTTTACATACGTTTGGTGAATACATAATCGGCAGATTAGGTTTGCCGTATAAAGAACGCAAAGTAAACGTTATAAGCGTTGTTATGGACGCTCCACAAGAAGTGATAAACTCTCTTTCGGGTAAACTTGGTATGATAAACGGCGTAAGCAGTAAGGTTTTGACGGCAAAATAAGATGACGTATACATTTATTAGTGGCGCAACGGGTGGAATAGGTAAAGCGTTTACTTTTTCTTGCGCAAAAAAGGGATACAATCTTTTTATAACGGGCAGAAGCGAAGAAAAACTGCGCACGTTAAAAAATAGCATTGAAAAGGAATATAACGTTACCGTTAAAACTTGTGCGTGTGATTTGACAAGTGAACTTTCACGCAAAGAAATGCTTTCGTATATTGACCAAAACGGCATAAAGTTCGATAGAATAATTAACGTAGCAGGCGTGGACACGCAAAAGGCGTTTATGGATTACACGATGGAAAAAGTCCTTTTTCAAATACGGGTTAATGTCGAAGCGACAATCAGTTTAACTCACGCACTTTTGTCCCGTAAGGAAAAGCAAACCGAAGTTATAACCATTGCAAGTATGTCGGGGGCATCGCCTATGCCGTACTTTGCGCTGTATAGTGCTACCAAGGCGCTACTTATCAATTTTTTCACTTCGCTTCATTACGAACTTAAAAAAGACGGCGTAAAGGTTACCGTTGTTATGCCGGGTGGCGTGCCTACTAGACCTGATATTATTGAAGATATAAAAGGGCAAGGCTTGTGGGGAAAACTTTCTTCAAAGTCGCCTGAGTTCGTCGCTGAAAAATCACTTAAAAAAGTAAAGAAAAACAAAATAAAATATATACCGGGTGTGTTCAATAAATTTTTGAATTTGGTTATGAAAATAGTACCTAAGAAAATAGTTTTAACTTTTATTGCACGCAGATGGAAAAAACAAAGTAAAGACGCTTTTTAAAAAGGGGATAAAATGAGTTTAGCTGATAAGATTTTTATTGAAAACTGCAAAGACATTATAAAAAACGGGTTTTGGGATACCGACCTTCCTGTTCGTCCAAGGTGGACGGACGGAACGCCCGCTCATACCGTTAAAAAGTTTTGTATAGTAAATAGGTTTGACTTGCAAAAGGAATTTCCTATACTTACTATTCGCAGAACGGCTTTTAAGTCTGCAATAGATGAAATATTGTGGATTTGGCAAAAAAAGTCAAACAATATTAAAGATTTAAACAGTCATATTTGGGATAGTTGGGCAGATGAAACAGGTTCTATCGGCAAGGCATACGGATACCAACTTGGCGTTAAACATAAATATAAAGAAGGCGAATTTGACCAAGTGGATAGGGTTTTATACGATTTAAAGCACAATCCACAATCAAGGCGCATTATGACTAATATCTACGTTCATCAAGAT
>JAZNFN010000150.1:0-3636 GCA_045576035.1 Christensenellaceae bacterium | reverse complement strand
AAGGCTCGCGAAGCGTTTTGGGTGAGACTAACCGTCTGGTTGTCGAAATCAAAACGCTAAGCAGTAACGCTGAAATGCGACGTTTATTAGCGTTTTACGTTAAAATTATCTTTTAAAGACACAATTTCACTTAATATTTCTTTGCCACCAACGTTTAAGCGCTTAAAGTAGCCTGTACGGATAAACTGATAAGCCGTGTTATAATCGTTTTCTAAAACGTAAGGTTCAACCTTGCCGTTATGGATAGTAACGCTTTCTTTGTTCATACGCTCAGAAAAATCTTGACCAGCGTATTCTTCATCTTTTAATAGATGTCCGTACTGACGGATTTCCATATCGGCACAAGTATCAGCGTTTACCCATTGTATAACGCCTTTACATTTTATGCCAGAAGTATCATTACCGCTTTTACTTTCGGGAACGTAAGAGCATAAAAGTTCTTTAACATCACCGTTTTCATCAAGTACAACGTCATCGCACTTAATGATATACGCACTTTTAAGTCTAACGTATCCGTCCTTTTTAAGCCTAAAATATTTAGGCGGTGGGTCAAGCGAAAAGTCGTCGGAATCAATGAAAAGATTTTTTGAAAAAGTAACTTTTCTTGTCCTTTTAATTTCTTCACTTGGATTGATTTCAAAATCAACTTCTTCCGAAACACCGTCGGGATAGTTTGTTATAGTAACCTTTACGGGATTTAATACTGCCATAGCACGTTCAGCGTTAGCGTTTAAGTATTCTCTAATACACGCTTCGAGATAACTTATCTGAACTTCTGAGTTAGCCTTGCTTACGCCTATTCTTGCGCAGAAATCTTTGAGCGCTTCGGCAGGTATACCACGGTTGCGAAGTCCTGTTAAGGTGGGCATTCTTGGGTCATCCCAACCATTTACCGAACCGTCTTCAACAAGTTTTTTAAGGTAACGCTTACTCATTACAAGGTTGGTTACGTTAAGACGTGCAAACTCAATTTGTCTTGGCTTTGGTGAAAAACCAAGTTCAATACCAACCCAATCGTATAAGGGGCGGTGGTCTTCAAATTCAAGCGTGCAGAGAGAGTGCGTTACGCCTTGCATATAGTCGCATAT
Source organism: Christensenellaceae bacterium (assembly GCA_045576035.1). Classification (GTDB taxonomy): domain Bacteria; phylum Bacillota; class Clostridia; order Christensenellales; family Borkfalkiaceae; genus UBA1259. Next base: position 2,548 of record JAZNFN010000150.1, on the reverse strand, counting down.
AGGGTGTGCGTAATCGTACATAGGATAAATACACCACTTGTCGCCCGTTCTGTGATGCGTTTGGCGGAGTATTCTATAAATTACAGGGTCACGCATATTGATGTTTGGCGATGCCATATCAATTTTAGCACGCAAACACTTTTCGCCGTCCTTAAACTCACCGTTACGCATTGCCGTAAACAGTGCAAGGTTTTCTTCAACGCTTCTATTCCTATAAGGACTTTCCTTTCCCGCTTGCGTTAAAGTGCCACGGTTAGCGCTTATTTCTTCGGGGGTCATATCACACACGAACGCCTTGCCCTTTTTAATAAGTTCAATGGCAAATTCGTAAATCTTTTCAAAGAAGTCCGAAGCGTAACATTCCCTATCCCACTCAAAACCAAGCCATTTAATGTCGGTCTTGATAGCGTCAACAAATTCCGTCTTTTCCTTAGACGGATTAGTATCGTCAAAGAAAAGATTGCACTTTCCGTTGTACCTTTCTTTCATACCGAAGTTAATGCACAAGGATTTAGCGTGCCCGATATGTAGGTAGCCGTTAGGTTCGGGGGGAAAACGTGTTTGAACTGCACTTACCTTACCCGATTCAAGTTCATCGTTAATAATCTGTTCAATAAAATTAGTTGCTGGGGTCATATAAAAACACCTTTTTAAATCTATATGCAATAAGTATAACACAAATATTAAAAATAAAAAAGCAAAACAAGCAGTTTGCTTGACTAAATTTTAAAGATAATGTACAATTATTGTTGATAATTTTATTTTTAACTATAAAGGAAAGCGATATGGAAGAAAAAAACCTTTGTGCAACTATGGAAAAAATAGTAAACCTTTGTAAAGGTAGGGGCATCATTTTCCCCGGCAGTGAAATTTACGGCGGTCTTGCAAACACTTGGGACTACGGTCCTTTGGGCGTTGAACTTAAAAACAATATTAAGCGTGCTTGGTGGCAAAAATTCGTTACCGAAAACAAACTTAACGTTGGGCTTGACGCTGCTATACTTATGAACCCACAAACGTGGGTAGCATCTGGACACCTTGCAGGCTTTTCAGACCCTTTGATGGACTGTAAAGAATGCCACGAACGTTTTAGAGCAGATAAACTTATAGAAGATTGGTGTGCTGAAACAGGCTTTACCCTTGATAAGCCTATCGACGCTTTTTCACACGCTGAAATGAAAGCGTTCGTTGAAGAACACAATATCCCCTGTCCTACTTGTAAAAAACACAACTTCACCGATATCAGACAGTTCAACTTGATGTTTAAAACTTTCCAAGGCGTAACCGAAGATGCTAAAAATACCGTTTATCTCCGTCCCGAAACGGCTCAGGGTATTTTCACTAACTTTGTAAACGTTCAAAGAACTACTAGAAAGAAAATTCCGTTCGGTATTGCTCAAATAGGTAAATCGTTCCGTAACGAAATTACGCCTGGTAACTTTATTTTCCGTGTGCGTGAATTCGAACAAATGGAACTTGAATTCTTCTGTAAACCTGGAACTGATTTAGAGTGGTTCCAATATTGGAGAAGTTTCTGCCGTGATTGGCTACTCTCTATCGGTATTAAAGAAGAAAGATTTAGACTGCGTGACCACGACCCCGAAGAACCTTGTTTCTACTCAAAAGCAACCACCGACTTCGAATATTTATTCCCGTTCGGTTGGGGCGAACTTTGGGGCGTTGCTGATAGAACTGATTACGACCTTACTCAACATAAAAACACTTCGGGCAAAGACCTTTCTTACTTTGACCAAGAAACTAACGAAAGATATATCCCCTACGTTGTTGAACCAAGTTTGGGCGTAGAAAGAACGGTTCTTGCAGTACTTTGTAACGCTTACGACGAAGAAGTTGTGGACGCTGAAAAGAACGATGTTAGAACGGTACTCCGTTTACACCCGACCTTAGCACCCTTTAAGGCTGCAATACTTCCACTTTCTAAGAAACTTTCTGAAAAGGCGGATGAAATTTATTCAGACCTTATTAAGTCTTTCCCCGTCGATTACGACGAATCGGGTTCAATCGGTAAGCGTTACCGTCGTCAAGACGAAATCGGTACACCGTTCTGCATAACCGTTGACTTTGACTCGCTTGAAGATAACGCCGTTACAATCCGTGACCGTGATACAATGGCTCAAATCAGACTTCCGATAGCAGAACTTAAAAACTACATTGCAGAAAAAATCAAATTTTAATCACATTTAAAACTTTAACGGCTTTGCGAAAATTCGCAAAGCCGTTAATTTATTCTTTCTGTCATATTGAGCGAAACGTAAGCGTAGTTGCGTCATGCTGAGCTTGTCGAAGCAGCTCTTTTTAGATTCTTCGATTTCGGCTTTTGCCTACACTCAGAATGACGATATGCTTTACCTAACCTTTATATCCCCAATGAACAGTTGCTGTACTGTTATATTTCCATTCACTATCCCAACGGTTGGGCTTACTTTCCGCTTCGCAATAAATATCGGTTAAATCAAAGCAATCTTCAAATGCTCTATAACCTATCTCGATTACACTGTTAGGTATTTCGATACTTACCAACTTATGA
>JAZNFN010000149.1:0-3369 GCA_045576035.1 Christensenellaceae bacterium | reverse complement strand
GACTTATAATCGTATCTTCCTTGCCGTAAACGTTCTTTGCTTGAACGTCAAGTTTCGGTCCGTAGAAGGCGGCTTCGTCATCAGCTTCAACGTAATCAATACCGATTTTGTCAAGAATAACTTTCATAAGTGCTTCGGTTTCGTTCCAAGCCTTATCGTTATCTATATATTTACCGCTCTTTGAGTTGCCACGCTTTGAAAAACGGAAAGAAACGTCTTCACGCATTCCTAAGCAATCCAAGAAGTAATAACTTAGTTCTAAACAACGCTTAAATTCTTCTTCAATCTGTTCGGGCGTACATACGATATGTCCGTCGGATAGCGTGAACTGACGAACACGAATAAGACCGTGCATTTCACCGCTTGCTTCTTTTCTAAACAGCGTTGCCGTTTCACTGTAACGACAAGGTAAGTCCCTATAACTCTTTAACCCGTTCTTATAAATTTGATATTGGAAAGGACACGTCATAGGACGGAGTGCCATTGCTTCGGTTGAATTTTCGTCGCCGATAATAAACATTTTATCACGGTAGTGGTCCCAATGTCCTGAAATACGGTAAAGGTCATTCTTTGCCATATAAGGTGTTTTGGTAATCATAAAACCACGTTTTTCTTCTTCATCTTCAACAAAGCGTGTTAAAATCTGCATAATCTTTGCGCCCTTTGGTGCAAGAACAGGAAGTCCTTGACCAACAACTTCTTCGGTCAAGAAGATGCCAAGGTCACGACCAAGTTTGTTGTGGTCACGTTTTTTTGCTTCTTCCAAAGCAGTAAGGTATTCTTCAAGTTCGGCTTTTTTGGGGAACGCCGTACCGTAAATACGGGTAAGCATCTTATTCTTTTCGTCCCCTCTCCAATACGCACCGGTAATTGAAGTAAGCTTAAACGCCTTGATTTTACCCGTTGACGGAAGGTGAGGTCCACGGCATAAATCCATAAAATCACCTTGCTTATAGCAAGAAATTACACTGCCCGTAGGTAAATCGTTGATAAGTTCAACTTTATAAGGTTCTGAAAAATCCTTAAAAATTTTAACTGCATCACGTTTGCCGTATACGATTCGTTCAATGGGGAAATCACTTTTTATGATATCCTTCATTTCGTTTTCGATTTTTATTATATCTTGTTGTGTAATTGGCGTTTTAAATTCAATATCGTAATAAAAACCGTTTTCAATGGTAGGTCCGATAGCAAGTTTACTTGTCGGGAAAATGTTCTTAACTGCCTGTGCAAGAACGTGTGACGTTGTATGGCGATACACGTCTAAACCCTCTTTATCTTTAAGCGTTACTATTGAAACTTCACAATCCTTGTCTATTACAGTAGATAAATCAACAAGTTCGCCGTCAACTTTTGCAGCAACGGCGTTACGCCACAAACCTTCTGAAATGGTCTTTGCAACTTCTTCAACGGCTACGGCACTATCAAATTCCAAAACCGAACCGTCTTTTAACGTTACTTTCATTATAATTCCTCCTAAATAAAAAATCCTTAAAGCAACTGCTTTAAGGACGAAATAATTTCCGCGTTTCCACCTTAATTGCCACGGACACCGTGACCACTCTTTCCCCTTAAAAGTAAAGGGCTACTCTGCCTATGCGGTGGTTTCATTACCTTTTCCGTTTACGAAGTTTACACCGCCCCCCGCTCTCTGAAAAACTTTCAAGGTACTACTTGTCCGCAAATAACGACAAATTTATTTGTATTATTATGTTACAACATAAAAATAATTTTGTCAACCTTTTAATCACTATATCCGCTGGAAAAATATATTTTGTCGTTATAAAATTCTTTCAAATAAAATTCGTCTTCTTTGGGAATCAACCCGTTAAGCTCAACTTCACCGCAGTTAGAAAGCAGTACTTCCCTAACGATTTTTAAGTTTTCACCACCTAAAAGCGTGCATCTTTTTAAACGCCTATAATGACAATCGTAAACCTTGCCACAATCAACGTATACCCTTTTTTTCTTATTTTCTAATAAATACGATATAAACTCTTTTAGTTGCGTATTCAAAAAACAAGTAGGAATATACGACACTACGTCGCACCACTTTTGCTTTAACGGTTTAAGCCTAAAATTAAATATCCCATCTACCGTGATTTCAAGGTTGTTTTTTATTCTGTCAAAAGCATACTTCTTGTCATCATCAAGGTCGGCGGCGATTAAACTTGCAAATAAAATTTCTTTTTCAGTTTCGTTTAAGCCACTCACCTTGACGTTTCTCTTTAAAAAATCGTATTTATACTTGATAGCAATTATTTCGGCTACTTTGTCGGCAAGTTCAGCGTTTATTATATCAGAGTAGTATTCGGGGCAATTTACTCTTAATACTGCTCTACCATCAACGGTCATAGTTCTAACCGTGCAGTCAGCGTGCGTTAAAAGTTCCCCCGTACTTGACTGAACGTATAACAAATTTCCGTCGTTTAATTTATTTTCTGTTATAGTTATTGAAGTCATATTGTTTAGTTTACGCCCCGAATTAAATTTTATTTATCGCAGTTGTTTTTTTTGTTACCGTTATCTTATAAATAAACTTATAAGCTTCTGAAACCACTATTATAGTTGAAGCGCACGCTATGACTTTTAGCCAACTTAAAAAGCCCATTGCATTTACGCCTAAAAGTGGTGAGAATACTTGAACCATAACAAAATGAACGATAAACACCGATGCAAAGGTAAACACCATAATCTTGTTTTTGCCTATACTTTTTAATATACTGTTAGAGCCTAATTCCCTACTATTAAAGGCATTAAACAGTTGAAATAGAATAAATAAAGTAAACACAGCGTTAGTTAATTCGTTATCTTTAACGTGTAAAAAGTTTAGTGCGTACTGTAAAGACATAATGACAGCGACAAAAACGCCGTTAAAAATTATTCGCATAAACATTTTAATGCCAACTATTCCGTCCGTTCGTTTTACAGGCTTATTATTCATAAGTTTTGAACTTGCCGACTCCAACCCCAACGTTAGTGCCGGCGGTCCATCCATTATCAAATTCACCCACAAAAGTTGCAAGGTATTAAATGGCGTTGGCATATCTAAAATTGCACAAACGGTTATAAAAATTAGTGCCGATAAATTGACTGATAACTGAAAAAGAATAAACCGTTGTAAGTTTTTATAAACGTTTCTACCAAAAGCCACGGCTTTTACAACGGTTGCGAAACTATCGTCAAGAAGAACAATATCTGCGGCTTCTTTTGTAATTTCACTGCCAGAAATACCCATTGATATACCAACGTCAGCGTGCTTAATTGCGGGTGCATCGTTGATTCCGTCGCCCGTTACGGCAACAACTTCACCTATGCTTTTAAGCGCACGCACAACCCTTAGTTTTACTTTGGGGGTACTTCTTGCTA
>JAZNFN010000148.1:0-5731 GCA_045576035.1 Christensenellaceae bacterium | reverse complement strand
ATATAAGGCTTCGTTTCCGCGGTTCGTCAAACCAGCGTATAATCGACGTAAAAAAGACTCTTGAAAAAGAGCCTTTTGTTCAATTTATTGTAGGAATAGTTTTACTTTTTTATCGGAAAAAGCATACGGGTTGCTTTTTTGTATTCATTGAAGCCGTCTTTTTTTGATTGACGTTTATCAGCCATAGGAATACTCACCACTAAAAACATTAGCGTATTTATCAGCGCACCTAAACACAAATACCACATTGACGGAACAGCTGAAACGAATGCGATAGCCATACCCCACCACATTAAAATTTCACCAAGATAGTTGGGGTGGCGCGAATACTTCCAAAGTCCTAAGCGAATAAACCCGCCCGTGTGCGCATTTCTAAACTTTTGCATTTGAATATCCGAAACACCTTGCAGTAGCACTGCCAACACCGATATTAGCACACCTACTACGCTAAGGGCGTTGACGTTTGAGCCTATCAGTATTGCGTAAATAACGGGCAAAATACAAGCGTAAACTACAAGTGTTGGGAACAAGTGTATGCCTAAAAAGTTTATAATCGGATACGCCTTGCCCGTCTTTTCTTTGAGCATAGTATATCGCCAATCTTGGTGATTTAAACCGTAAAAAGTGTACGCCCAATTAGCCGTTAGTCTTACACCCCATAAAACGACTGCAAAAAGCATCAAGAGTGATAATACTGAAACTTTATAAGTAAATGCAAACGCTATCGCTATAACTATTGGCTGAACACTCCAATATGGGTCGTAAACCGAAGCGTTTTTAAACAGTAAACTGAACAAAAAAACGATAACGGTTGCTAAAATATCTGCAATTAACAGACTTAACCACGGCTTAAATTCAAGTGCGTTATAAACTAAAATTCCACCTACGGTTGCTAAAATATATACAAAGAATACAATTAAAAAACTTAATTTTCTACTATTTTTCATTTTTCTTTCGTTAGTTAAAAGGCGGGATATTAATCCCGCCAATATATTTATTTGTTTTTAGGTGTATAGTGAGTGTGCAAGAGTTCGTGAGCCTTATGTCCGCCGATTTCACCAAAGAAATTGTCGTATAATGCTTTAACCGAATCATTTTCGTGACTCTTTCTCTTTTCCATACCAGCATCGTCAGAGTAAAGACCCTTAGCTCTCATACCCTTATAGTCGATGTCAGAACGTGTAAACGCATCGACGAACGGTTGACCACCACCGTTTACGCAACCGCCAGGACAACTCATAATTTCGATAAACTGATAATCAGCTTCGCCAGCCCTAACTTTGTCGCAAATTTCCTTAGCGTTTTTAAGACCACTTACAACTGCAACCTTAACTTTAAGGTCGCCGACAGCGTATTGTGCTTCTTTAACGCCTTGCATACCACGAACTTCTTTAAATTCAACGTCGCCGAGCGTTTGACCTGAAATCTTTTCAACAGCAGTACGAAGCGCCGCTTCCATAACACCGCCCGAAGCACCGAAGATAACGCTTGCACCCGTGTATTCTTCAAACGGATTATCGGGAAGAGTTTCTTCCAAATACTTAAAGTGAATACCGTGTTCACGAATCATACGAACAACTTCTTGTGTTGAAAGAACAAAGTCTACGTCGCCGTTAAACTTAGCACGTTTTGCTTCGTCCTTTTTAGCAGAACAAGGCATAATAGCAACGTGAACGTGTTTCTTTTCACCCTTGTACATAGCCTTAATTGTTGCAGCAAGCATTTGCATAGGACTCTTACAAGTAGAGATGTTATCTAATAAATCGGGATATCTGTCTTCTGCGAATCTAATCCAAGCAGGACAGCAAGACGTAAACATAGGAAGTTTTCCGCCGTTTTGAACTCTGTTGATAAATTCATTAGATTCTTCCATAATGGTAAGGTCTGCACCGATATTGGTATCGTAAACCTTGTCAAAGCCCATTTCTTTAAGGGCGGTAACAAGTTTACCCATAACGTTTGCGCCTTCTTCAAAGCCGAACTCAGTACCAAGACCAACCCTAACAGCAGGCGCAATTTGAACTGAAACTTCAACTTCGGGGTCGCCTATAACTTTCCAAACCTTATCAGCACAATCACGAATAACGATTGCACCTGTCGGACAAACTGCCGCACACTGACCACAGCCTACGCAAGGTGAATTTGCAATATCGCCATCAAAAGCCGTTGCAATTTTCATCTTAGAGCCACGATAAGCGTAGTCTATTGCGCCAACCGATTGAATTTCATTACACATTCTTACGCACTTACCGCAAAGAATACATTTACCCGGTTCTCTAATAATGCTATATGAAGAACCATCTGGACTCAAAGTACAAGCGTTATTTGGGAAACGAACGCCTTCAATATTGAACTTATAAGCAAACTCTTGAAGTCTACACTTACCGCTCATGTGGCAAGTAGTACAGTCTCTACAATGGTTTGCAAGTAAAAGTTCAAGAATCATTTTTCTGTACTTACGAAGTTTAGCGGTGTTGGTTTTAATAACCATACCGTCACGGGGTTTACACGAACAAGAAGCGTCAAGCCTGCCCCTTTCATCTTCAAACATACACATTCTACACGCACCGTAAATTGAAAGTTCGGGGTCGTAACAGAACGCAGGGATTTCGATACCTGCCTTTCTAGCAAGTTCTAAAATATTCTTTTCGCCTTCTATTTGCACCTTAATGCCATCAATAGTCATAAATGCACTCATAATTAAACCTCCTTAATAGCCTTAAACGCACAGTTAGAAATACACGCGCCACACTTAATACACTTGCTTTGGTCGATTACGAAAGGCTTTTTAATTTCGCCCGAAATTGCATTTACGGGACAGTTTCTAGCACACTTAGAGCAACCCTTACAAAGTTCGGGGTCAATAACTATTGTTTTAAGTTTTTGACAAGCGCCTGCGGGGCACTTCTTGTCGTAGATGTGTGCTCTATATTCGTCTTCAAAATATTTTATGGTTGAAAGTACAGGACCTGCTGCCGTTTTACCAAGGCCACAAAGTGCAGTCTTAGAAATCGTTTCGCCAAGTTCTTTCAATACTTCAATATCGCCGTCTTGACCTTGGCCGTCAACGATACGGTTGAGTATTTCAAGCATACGCTTAGTACCTTCACGGCAAGGTACGCACTTACCACAAGATTCCCTTTGAGTAAAGTCCATAAAGAAGCGTGCAACTTCGACCATACACGTTTTCTTATCCATAACAACAAGACCGCCAGAGCCAATAATTGCGCCAACCTTTGAGAGTGAATCAAAGTCGAGCGGTAAGTCAAAGTGTTCTTCGGTTAAGCAACCGCCTGACGGGCCACCGATTTGAACGGCTTTAAATTCACCGCCGTCACGAACACCACCACCGATATCGAAAATGATTTCTTTAAGCGTAGTTCCCATAGGAACTTCAATAAGACCTGCGTTTTGGATATTACCAGTAAGGGCAAAAGTCTTAGTACCCGTACTTGTTTCAGTACCGATTTTTTTATACCATTCCGAACCATTATTAATAATGGTAGAAACGTTTGCGTAAGTTTCAACGTTATTTAGTACTGTCGGTTTTTCAAACAAACCGTTTTCAACCGTGCGTGGCGGTTTAGTTCTAGGCATACCACGTTTACCTTCGATTGATGCGGTAAGTGCTGAACCTTCACCACAAACGAATGCACCTGCACCACGGTTGATGTGCATTTTGAATGAGAAATCCGTTCCTAAAATATTGTCGCCCAAAAGTCCCAATTCAGTTGCCTGTTTAATAGCAAGGTTAAGTCTTGCAACTGCCTTGGGGTATTCAGCACGAACGTAAATATAACCGTCGTTAGCACCACAAGCAAGACCTGCGATAATCATACCTTCAATCATACGGTGTGGGTCGTCTTCCATAACCGACCTATCCATAAATGCACCGGGGTCACCTTCGTCGCCGTTACAAACAACGTATTTGGGGAAGTTCTTTTGGCTTGCAACCTGAGTCCACTTTTTACCTGCCGGGAAACCGCCGCCCCCACGACCACGAAGACCTGAATCGCTAATTTCTTTAACGATATCTTCGGGCTTCATATCAAAGAGTGCTTTTTCAAGAGCAGAATATCCGCCCATACCTAAATATTCTTCAATAGAAGTAGCGTCGATTTTATCGCAGTTATCCAAAATCATTCTGGTCTGCTTTTTATAGAAAGGTATTTCTTTCTGTTCAACGTAAACCTTGCCGTCTTGCGTGTAGCAAAGTCTATCAACGCTTTGACCGTTTATAATAGTCTTTTCAACTATTTCTTCACAATCTTCAACTTTAACTTTAACGTAAAGCCAACCTTGTGGTTCAATTCTAACAAGCGGACCAACTTCACAAAAACCGTGGCAACCACTCTGTTTAAGTCTTACCGAATCACTGTGTGGTTCTTTTTGAAGCTCCAAAGAAAAATCAAGACCCTTTGCCTTCATTATTTCAGCAAACTTGTCATAGATTTTAAGTGCACCCTTAGAAACACAGCCTGCGCCTGCACAAATTATAATTCTTTTCTTTTCCGCAATCATTCTTTCGGAAGCGGATTTTCTTAATTCTTGTAATTGTTCTCTATTCTTTAACATTAGCCGTTCTCCTTTAACGATTTAACCAAAGCAACCGCCGATTCGGGTGTCATGGTCGGATAAATTTCATCATTTAAGGTTATTGCGGGCGCAGATGAACAAGCACCTAAGCACGCAACCGTTTCAACGGTAAACATAAGGTCGTCAGTAGTCTTTTTCTGTTCTGAAAGTCCAAGTTCTTTTCTTAACGCTTCCAAAATAGGAACAGAGTGACGAACGTGACAAGCAGTGCCGTCACAAACCTTAATAACGTATTTTCCTTTTTGTTCTAATGAAAAGTTTTCATAGAAAGTTGCTACGCCAAAAATTTTCGCTTCGCTAAGACCTAACTTTTCCGCAAGATACGGAAATACTTCTTTGGGTAAATACCTGTAATGTTCTTGCGCCGACTGCAAAATGGCGATTAAAGATTTTTCTTCTTTGCCGAATTCTTCCATTGCACGGTCAAGTACGGTGTAATCAAACATTATTTTTTTCCCTCCATTGTGTTTTTTAGTATTTTATGTTTGTTTATTTAGTCAGTTAAACCGCCCGATACAAACCGGACGGCTTAAACTTATATTATTTTGATAAATATTCGTCGATTGCTTTGGCAGCAGTTTTTCCTGCACCCATTGCTAAAATAACGGTTGCTGCACCTGTAACAGCGTCGCCACCTGCGTATACTGCTTGAACGGACGTTGCACCGAATTCATCGGTAATAATACCGCCGTGCTTATTAACGTCTAAACCGTCGGTAGTCGCTTTAATAAGCGGGTTAGGCGAAGTGCCAAGCGCCATAATAACTACGTCTGCTTCGATGTCGAAGTCACTGCCGTCAACTGCAACAGGACGACGTCTACCAGAAGCGTCGGGTTCGCCAAGTTCCATTTTAATACAAGTGCAAGAACTTACCCAACCTTTATCGTCGCCATTAATTTTAACGGGATTTGTTAAAAGGTCGAATATAATGCCTTCTTCCATAGCGTGTTCAACTTCTTCCTTTCTTGCAGGAAGTTCATCTAACGTTCTTCTGTAAACGATATGAACGTCCCCACCCAAACGCTTAGCGCATCTTGCAGCGTCCATTGCAACGTTACCGCCACCAACTACTACTACTTTCGTGCCGTGCTTAATAGGTGTGGTTGAATCGGGCTTATATGCTTTCATAAGGTTG
>JAZNFN010000147.1:0-5344 GCA_045576035.1 Christensenellaceae bacterium | reverse complement strand
TAAAACATCTACCCTTGCCACGAAAAAAGGACACCAAAGGTGTCCTTTTGTGGCAGGGGTAGATGGATTCGAACCACCGAAGTGACGGAGTCAGAGTCCGTTGCCTTACCGCTTGGCGATACCCCTATTTAATTTCTAATGTATTGTACCAAAATGGCAAAAAATTTACAAGCATTTTTAAGGTCGTTTTGAACATTTTTATATTTTTTATTTTGCCATTATTTGTTTTTTAAAATATATATGTAATTTTTGTTAATTTTGTCATTTTATATATTGATAGTTAAGTATTTATATGTTATACTATTGCTATAAATATTGTTTGAAATATTGAGGTGTTTTATGAATAAATCAAAATTCCTTTCATTAAACGGCGATTGGTATATGCAATACGTTGGCGTAGAATCATATAGTTTAGACGTTTTGCCTGAAATTAAGGACGGCTACGTTATTGCAGATGCAGTTCCGGGATATTGGGAAGATATGATGGATAAATTCCGTGAATATCCTATGCATAGAGAATTAAATTATAATCCAGCATATTCGTTGCAACGCTATCCGCAAACGGGTTACGTTCCTGATATGTATTTACCTAACGTTTTGGGCACTTTTTTATATAACCGCACTGTAAACGTTAATAAAACAGAACTTTTGGGTGAAGTTGAACTTTTTATCGGTGGCGTACAAAACACTGTGTCGGCTTGGATTAACGGCAAATTTTTAGGTAAACACGAAGGCTATTCTTCCGACTTTACTTTTTCAGTACCCAACGACTATATAATTGACGGGCAAAATAGCGTTACGCTTATAGTATCAAATCAAGTGCTTAAAGGTTATGAAGGAAGACCTGTTTCGGGGCTTACCAACCGTGCTGCAAATAGGTGTACGGGTGGTATATACGGTGACGTTGAACTTCGTAATTATATTGACGGACTTAAAGACGTGCACGTTAGCACGGCAAAAGACCTTTCAAGTTTTACTATAAGTACGGTTGGCGCACAAGATAAAGTTAAAAAGATAACAATAAAAGACGGCAACAAGATAATTGACACTGCTACAATTAAGGCAGGGGAAAATAGCGTTACGCTTTGCATTGACGGTTATAAAACGTGGTCACCATCAAACCCAAAAAGGTACAATTTAACCGTTGAGACTGAAAACCAAGTAATAGAACACGCTTTTGGTTTGCGCAGACTTAGTGTTGCAAGCGACGGAATACACCTTGAACTTAACGGCAAGCCATACTTCTTCCGTGGAACTTGTGAGCACGGATATTTTCCTATGACCGTGCACCCACCACGCAGTGTTAAATATTATCGCAACGTATTAAAGAAACTTAAAAGTTTAGGATTCAACTCTATCCGTTTCCATACCACCGTGCCGATGGCAGAATATTTGCAAGCAGCTGATGAAGTTGGTATGCTTATGGAAGTTGAAACGCCAAACAATACGACTTATGAAGAATGGTGCGACATCGTACGCTTCACAAAAAAATATACAAGTGTAATTATGTACTCATCGGGCAATGAAATGATTATTGACGAAGACTATATTGAACACTTGCGCAAGTGTGCAAACTTAGTACACGAAAACACCGATTCGCTTTTCTCACCGATGTCGGCAATGCGTGGTATAGAATACTTTACTTACGGTGACAATAAAGTGGACGTACCTTTCCCACATAACCCTGTGCGTTTAAAAACCATAAGTGAATTTTGCGACGTTTATAACAGTTACTCTGTGGGTAGAACAAGTTACTGGTCGGAAAAGGGCGAATACAAAATGTTAGATGAGAGAAACTCTATCTATCGTAAGCCACTTTTATCTCACGAAATATGTATTCAAGGTACTTATTGTGACCTTTCTTTAAAAGACCGCTATCGTGGAACAAGAATAGGCGATACTGAACTTTACACGTCTGTTGAAAAGCACCTTGAAGAAAAAGGACTATTAGACCGTGCGCCCGTTTACTATAAAAACTCTGTTGAATGGCAACGCCGTTTGCGTAAGCACTGTTTTGAAACCGTGCGCCGTTCAAACACCTTTGCAGGATATGACTTCTTAGGCGATATTGATACGCATTGGCATACCTTTGGCTACTGTGTTGGTATGATGAACGAATTTTATGAAATGAAGCCGGGTGAAACGGTTGAAAACGTACACCGCTACAATTCTGACGTGGTTGTGCTTGCAGATTTACCGCAATGTTTGAACTTTGAATTTGGTGAACGCGTAAACGTTCCTATTGCAGTTTCAAATTATGCACAAAAAGACGTAGAAAACGCAACGCTTAGTTTACGTTTAACTGCAAACGGAAAGACGTTCTTGCGTAAGAACGTTCGTGTTCCACTAATCAAGGCAGGCGCTATAACCGAAGTATATAATTTTGCTTTCACAATGCCTAAGTTTGAAAAAGCACAAAAAGTTATGCTTATTGCTCTTGTTTCTGGTGGGGAAGAAGACGCTAACAACCAGTGGGAACTCTACGCTTATCCAAAAGCAAGTGCAGTTTCAACAAAAGCAAGCAATCTAATCGTAACAGATGATATGGATTACGACGGGCTTAAAAAAGCGTTATCATCGGGTAAAAACGTGCTTATGTTTGGTAATGGTCCTTTTGTTAAGATAAATACCGCATTCCAAATGGCACTTGCAGGCAGAACGGAAGGACACCTTGCCACCGTGATAAACGACCATCCTCTTATGGAAGAATTCCCACACGACGGTTTCTGCGGTTGGCAGTTTAGAAATATGCTAAACGAAGGATATTCTTGTGCACTTGACTTAACGGAAATAGAATACAGCCCTGTAATTGAAATAGCATCGACCTATAAGTATGCACGCCGTGAAGCGCTTATGTTTGAATATAAGGTTGGGAAGGGCAAGTTGTTTGTTTGTTCGTTGAATTTACCCGAAAACGATGCCGGTGCACGTTATCTTAAATCAAGCATAATATCTTACGTTAAAGGTGATAAGTTTAACCCTGAAATTGAGCTTACCGATGAGCAGTTCTATAAACTTTGCCACGCAAAACCCGTGGTGGTTATAGAAAACACAAACGAAGCGTTTAACGCTAACGACGTAACAATGTAAATATTAAACTTTTGTTTAACTCCAAATAATAGCAAAAAAGAGCCAAACTTGGCTCTTTTTTGCTATTTGTTTAGCGACAATGGAGTTTAACCGTTTTTAGCAATAAAATAAAAAAGTGCGCCAACCGAAGTCAACGCACTAAAACGCAGATTCCGATTGTCGCCAAACAAAACTAAATGAGAAAAGTATTATTCATACATATCACTAAATAGTAGAATCTGCATTTTATCAAATTCAAATTTAGTGAAATGAAGAAATATGTGGCTTATAAAAAAAGACACCTTTCCCAATAAAATTCAGTTTCGTTTGGCATTATTAGTATAACACAAACAAAATTATTTATCAAGCATATTTTAAAATAAAAAAACTCAACTATTATAAAGCTGAGTTTTAGGTTATTTAATTATAAAATTTATTACTACACTACACGGCGTGCGGTTATATAATAATTCCAACGACTTTGTGATATAGGCTC
Source organism: Christensenellaceae bacterium (assembly GCA_045576035.1). Taxonomy (GTDB): domain Bacteria; phylum Bacillota; class Clostridia; order Christensenellales; family Borkfalkiaceae; genus UBA1259. The sequence goes on along the minus strand of JAZNFN010000147.1, from coordinate 1,779 downwards.
AATAACGGCGTGGTCGCTTGCGGTATGCAAAATATAATTATTGCCAAAATAAATGCCGACGTGCCCAATTCGTTCAGCACCCGTTTTATACTGCCTTGAAGCGTTTGTAAAGAACATTAAATCCCCACGCTTTAAGTCGTTAAGTTGCACTTCCATTCCGTTATTTATTTGCGTTCTTGTAGTTACGTCTAATATAACGTTGTTAGAAATGTAGTAAACATATTGAACCAAGGCAGAACAGTCAAATTCACCGTTTTTAAAATTTGAGTTCAATTTTCCGTTGCCCCAATGATAGCGTTGACTACCCCAAACGTACGGATATCCAAGTAGAGAACTACCTAAATCTATGGCATTTTCAACGTTTTCATCAGCGCTTTCTATTTCCATTATAGTACAGTAAAAAGTTGAAACGTATGCGCTTTTTTCTTTATATATCGTTTTATAAAAGCCGTTATCTTGTTCTAAAATAAGCACGGCATCGCCTTTATCAAGATAGCCAAGCACGTTAGAGTTAGTGCTTGCACTACTACGCACACGCAAACTGTTTACGGTAGATACTGCATAGTATTTTTTCTTTTTCTCTTGTTCTTCTTGTTCAAAAGAATCGCTAATATCGTTATCATTATCGGGTAGAGTAACGATATTATCTGGTATTTCAATATTATCGCTTGAATTAAGTGAACAAGCAGTTAAAGGCATAACAAAAACTAAACAAAATAAAATAATTAATTTTTTCACAATGCCATTATACGATAGGTTTTAGTCTTTGTCAATAGGAGATTTTTGGTAATTTATTTGACGTTTTTAAGGTGAACTTTTGGCAATTTCCAATGAAAGCGTGCGGCAAGTATTCTTAGTATTACAACAATAATGACACCTAAAATCATCGCCACAAGTTCGTTTATAAGTACCCAAATAACGTAAGAAAATAAAGCGCCGATTATTGATGAACAAGCATAAAAGTGTTTTACAAAAATAAACGGTGTGTTTTTAGCCATAACGTCACGCATAACACCACCACCAACACCCGTTATAACGCCCGAGCAAAGTGCTAAAAAAAGTTGTGGGTTTTGGGTGGTGTAAAAGCACGCTTTAACGCCTATTACAGTGAACACGCCAAGTCCAACCGAGTCGGCAATTAGCATAATTACGTCTGTAATTTTGCGTTTATGTGCAAAGGGGTTATGGTAAAAGATAGTAAACGTTAAAAGAGCCGTCCCGATTGCAAGCAACAAAAATACGGGTTCAGTAAAGCAGGTGGGTGGGGTAACGCCAAGTAAAATGTCCCTAATAATTCCACCGCCAACCGCAGTAGTTACGCCAAGTGCACATACACCAAAAACATCCATTTTGCTTTTGATTGCAAGCATTGCCCCTGAAACAGCAAATGCAATCGTTCCGATAAATTCTAACACGAAAAAAACAGAGTCCATATTTTTGTCTCCTTAAAAATATAAACTCTGTCTTGTAACCTGAAAGATTCTTTTCAAAAATGAAAATTGCTTCGTCGGCGGTGTGTACACCTTTTCCAAAGTTTCGTCCAACAGCGGTCCTTTTACCTGAAAGTGTTACTCCTTCGGTGGCTACAAAGCGCTCTCCCGCAGTCTTCAACCGAAAATATTAATTTTTATCATTATATGCTTTATGAACTAGTTTTGTCAATCGTTTTTAGGTATAAAAATACAAGTAAAAAACAAATTTATTTGCTGACAAGATTATTAAAATTTTTGACTTAAAACTATATTTACTTGCATTATTTCTTATGATATAATACTAAAA
>JAZNFN010000146.1:0-8492 GCA_045576035.1 Christensenellaceae bacterium | reverse complement strand
GTTTTCAACGTAAACGTAATCGCCAACAACAAAGTCGTATTTATCTGCAAGGAAAGGAAGCATACCCCAGTTTATAAGATTGCTTCTATAACGTTTGGTTGCATATTCTTTTGCAATGTTTGCAACACCGCCAAGCACCCTTTGGCAAGACGCTGCTTGTTCACGAGCAGAGCCGTCGCCCGGTTTAATCGAACAAACTACACTACCGTATGTGGTATTATTTTCATCAAAGCCTAAATCAGTTGGGAAACCACCGTCACGCACTTCTTTTGCCCTACCAACGTATTTGGGGTCTTTTCTTGAAAGCGCAAATTCAGCAAGTTTTAAGGGGTTTGAACGGTAAGACGAAGTTTCACCCGACGGAATAAGTTCGTCAGTAGTGGTAACAGGGTCGTTTATAACCGATACAACCTTTAACAAAAGGTTATCTTTAAGCGCTTGCATCTTGGGCCAATCGGCAATGTTTGGTCCGTAAACAAGTTCTTTACTTGTGTCGCCGTTTCCAACTGCATTATGCACTCTTGCCTTATAAATCTTGTTGTCAAAACGGTATTTTTTAATCTTGTTAGAATATTCCATTTCCATTGCAGAAGTAATTGCACCGCCGTTTTTAGCAGTTGCAGCAATACTTCTTGCGTCCATAAGCGCAACGGCTGAAAGTTGACCGTTCGCAGGCTTACTGCCTTCCCTTGATTCAAAGTTACGGGTGGTGTGGCGAATCGATAATCCGTTGTTTTGCGGTACGTCGCCTGCACCGAAACACGGTCCGCAGAACGCAGTTTTAATTACCGCACCGTTCAACATAAGTTTTCCGATATATCCACCGTCAACAAGACCTTTGTATACGGGTTGACTTGACGGATAAACGTCAAGCGTAAAGTCGCTGTTGTCTATTGCCGTATCGCCTAAAATTTCAGACGCTTCGGCAATGTTTTCATACATACCGCCAGCACAGCCTGCGATAACGCCTTGTTCAACAAAAACCTTACCGTCTTTGATTTTATCGGTCAATTTGAACTGACCCTTGCCTTCGGGAAGAAGTTTTTGACCTGCCTCTTCTGCTTCTTTTAGAAGTTCATAAGGACGGGATAAAAAGTCCTTAATCGTATAAGCGTTAGACGGGTGGAAAGGAAGTGCTATCATAGGTTCTACCTTAGATAAGTCAATCACTATCCCACGGTCGTAATACGCATTTTCTTCTGGGCGAAGTTCTTTGTATGCGCCAACCCTACCGTGCTGTTCGTAGTATTTTTTTGTCTTTTCATCGGTAATCCATATTGAAGAAAGACAAGTAGTTTCGGTAGTCATAACGTCAATGCCGTTTCTAAAATCCATAGAGAGCGTTTTGATGCCGTTACCAACGAATTCAAGTATTCTATTTTTAACAAAGCCGTTTTTAAAGGTTGCTTTTACAAGCGCAAGCGCAACGTCGTGCGGACCAACGCCCTTGCGAAGTCTACCCTTTAAGTTTACGGCAACAATTTCAGGCATATCAACGTCGTAGGTTCTATTTAGAAGTTGCTTAACAAGTTCTGGACCCCCTTCACCAACGGCAACAGTGCCAAGTGCACCGTAACGGGTATGAGAGTCAGACCCCAAAATCATTGCGCCACAGAATGCACGCATTTCACGCATATATTGGTGAATAACCGCAAGGTGTGGTGGCACGAACGCACCGCCGTACTTTTTAGCCGCTGAAAGACCGAAAACGTGGTCGTCTTCATTGATAGTTCCACCGACTGCACAAAGTGAGTTGTGGCAGTTGGTTAAAGTGTAAGGGATTGGGAACTTTTCAAGCCCCGAAGCCTTTGCCGTTTGAATTATGCCAACGTAGGTAATATCGTGCGAAGTAATTTCGTCAAACTTAATATTAAGTTTTTCATCGTTACCGCTTTGGTTGTGTGCGCTTAAAATTTTGTACGCCATAGTGCCTTTTTTAGCCGTCTTATCACAGCCCTTTGCACGAATGAGTTTACCGTCCCTATAATAAACGCCTTTTTCAATAAGTTTAATCATTTGATTTTCTCCAAAAAAATTCAAGTTAAATTCAATTAACAATATTATATAATATAATTGTTTTTTTGGCAAGCAATATAAAACACTTTAATATGCTAAAAAAAGTTAAAAATCGCCCTTGCTTTTTTATAAGTTTTGATGTAAAATATAATAAAGGAGTGTTGTTATGAAGTCTTTTAGGTTTAAATATTCTTCTACCGTTTGGGTTTTGCTGTTTTTAGTGTTAATATTATCAGTAGCGGGCGTACTTTGGAACGTTTTTAATCTAATTGAATATTCTTGGGCGGGAACGTTTAAGATTGCAGTTTACACCTTACTTGTAATAATGACGGGCGCACTTACCGTCTTAGTTCTATCACTTATGGTTTACGGTAAGTACGTTATAAAAAATAACTGCCTTTACACTTGCTTTGGCATTTTTAAGAATAAAACACCCCTAAAAGAAGTGGTTCAAATCACGCACTTTAAAAAAAGCGATAAACTTGTTATGTACTTTAATGACGGCAAATATACCGTTGTCGTGATTGCAAAAGAAAACTATGAACAGTTCGTTCTTGCCGTTAGAGAAGTTAATCCGTCCGTTGTTTACAGTGCAAAAATCGACGGCGAAGATACGCCTTATTAAAAAAAATTTATTATCAAAAAATTTTTTTGTTAAATATCGTTGACATAAAACAGTTTTAAGAGTAAACTGTATTTGTAAATTAAATTGTTAAGTCCGGTAGGTAAGGCTACCATAGGGATACGGACTGCTGCCGCGAAGTAGTGGAGACACTATCAGATGGTTGAACAGACCACGTCGAAAACAAGGCGTGTTCTAACGCAGTTTCATTGCCCTACGGAGTTGAAGCCAGTATGGTTGCCCTTTTAGAGTAGTTGTATTTTTGCTTGCCGAACGGCAAGCTTTTTTATTTACGTTCATTAAAGGAGGAGCGCATTATGACAGAAGAAATTGAAATGGTTTACGAAAGACTTTCTTTTTGTTTTGAAACGAGAAAATTTGCCGATTTAAGAATACTCCTTCTTGATATGGAACCTGCGGACATTGCGCTCTTTATGGAAAATAATCTTGACGAAAAAGAGCAGTTGATGTTTTTTAGGATACTGCCGAAAGAACTTGCCAGCGACGTTTTTGTTGAAATTGACTCAGACGTACAAGAAAACTTAATCAAGGCGTTTACCGATAAAGAACTTAAAGCCGTTATCGACGATATGTTCCTTGACGATACGGTAGATATAATTGAAGAAATGCCTGCAAACGTCGTTAAAAGAATACTTAAAAACTCTGACCCCGAAAACAGAAAACAAATTAACGAACTGTTAGAGTACCCCGACGACTCTGCCGGCTCAATTATGACCACGGAATACGTTTCTTTTTCCGCAAGCACCACTATTGAAGCGGCGTTTGAAAAGATTAGACGTACGGGATTAAACAAAGAAACAATTTACACTTGTTACGTTACCGATAGAAAAATACGTCTTGTTGGCGTGGTTACGGTAAAGGATATGCTTCTTGCCGAAAAAAGCAATATTATCGCTGACGTAATGGACGCTAACGCTATCACGGTTGAAACGCTTGAAAATAAAGAAGAAGTGGCGCTTAAATTTTCTAAGTACGACTTCCTTGCCCTTCCCGTAATCGACAAAGAAGGGTGCTTAGTCGGTATCGTTACCGTCGACGACGCTGTGGACGTTATCCAAGAAGCTGCAACCGAAGATATTCAAAAGATGGCGGCTGTGCTTCCTTCCGAAAAGCCTTACCTTAAACAATCGGTTTTCAGTATTTGGAAAGCAAGGTTACCTTGGCTAGTGCTACTTTTGGTTACGTCTACCTTTACCAGCCTTATTCTTTCGGGTTACGAAAGTAGGTTATCCCCCGTTCTTTATGCGTTCGTGCCTATGCTTATGGGTACGGCAGGTAACGCCGGCGGTCAAGCTTCGGTTACTATCACCCGTGCCATTGCCGTGGGCGACGTTGAGTTTAAAGACGTTTTTAAGGTTATACTAAAAGAACTTTTAGCGTCGCTTGCCTTAGGTGTAACCATCGGCTTAGTTTGCTTTGGAAAGATTATGCTAATTGATAATCTTTACGATAATATTTCGCTAATTCACGCAGCCGTGATTTCGGGCGTGTGCGCACTTAGTTTAATATTAGCAAAACTTGTCGGTTGTATTCTACCGTTACTTGCTAAAAAGATTAAACTTGACCCAGCAGTTATGGCAAGCCCGTTGATGACCACTATCGTTGACGCGCTAACGCTTATAATTTACTGTACTGTATCAATTGCAATTTTAGGATAAATATTATTTGTTTTTAACACAAAAAACCGCTTGCGTAAGCGGTTTTTTGTGTTATATTAAAAATACTATTAAGTTTGTTACGCTAAGTAACACTAAATAAAGAGAAAACCATTTATAGTTTGCTTTCTTTATTATTTTTAACATAAATTTAATAGCTATGTATCCGCAAACTGCCGACGTTAATATTCCAAACAATAACGGCAAAGCACTAATGTCACCAACACCCGATTTAACAACGTCTACACTTTCTAAAAGTACCGCCGCCAAAATGATAGGAATACTCATCAAAAAAGTAAAGTTTGCGTTGTGGTTTTTATCAACGTTTGCAATGCAACCTGCTGTTATAGTAGTTCCGCTTCTTGATATACCAGGAAGTACGCCAACCGCTTGACCGCAACCCATAATAAATGACGTTTTGGTGTTTATAGGGTTTAACATTTGAACTTTTTTTGCACGCCTTTCAGCATAAAACATTTCTAGTGCGGTTATTAAAAAGGTTATTGATAATAGCCAAACGTTATCTGTGAACAGTGCGTCAAGGTCAAACACCTTTGAAAACACTATTCCTAAAATTCCAGCAGGGATTGTAGCAAGCACTAAGTAAAAAAACTTGTTAAAAGGCTTCTTAAATAATGATAAAATTTCACGCCAAAGCACTAATATTACGGGTATAAGCGTACCCAAGTGCAACATTACGCTGTAAAAAACCACGTTTTCTTTAATGCCAAACCAGTTTTGTAAAAGAATTAAGTGCCCACTACTTGATATGGGCAAAAACTCTGCAAAACCTTGCACTGCACCAAGCACTATCGCTTGCCAAATTTCCATACTATTCCCCCTTGCCTTCGTTTATGAGTTTTATAAATTCTTTAACCGCAAAAGTCATGCTTTCGTTCTTAGGAAGCGCTAGTCCTATCGCCCTTGTCGGAAGCGACGGGGTAGTTTTAATTTCAATAAGGCTCTTTTCTTCTTCAAGTTCGTGAACAACAAACTCACGAGGAATACAGGCAATGCCAATTCCGTTCTTAGCAAGTTCGACCATAAGTTCTAAACTTGCAAGTTCAATTTCGGGGTGAAGATGCACGCCTTGTGAGTGCGCAAAACTTACTATCGCTTGTCTTGTGGCAGAAGATAGTTCAAGCATTAAAAGCGGATAATCTTGAAGCCTTTCAAGCCCGATAGGGCTCTTTGTTAATTCAATAAACTTTTCACTACACACGAACGTGTCGTGAAGTTTCATAACCGTATTCGATAAATTGATATCACTATCGTCAATAGGTAAGTTTACAAAACCCACGTCGCCCTTGTTGTTTTTAAGAAGTTCTATCGTTTCACTTGACGTGCCGTTTAACAGCATCAAGTTTACGTTGGGATATTTTTCGTGGTACTCTTTTATGTAAGGCAACAAAAAGTGCGTGCTTACCGTGTCCGAAGCACAAATTCTAACTATTCCCGTCGCCGTGTCTTTAAGTTCTGCATACTTGCTTTCTGCCTCATCAAAAAGTTTAAGTGCCTTTTCAACGGTGGCAAAAATTTGTTTTCCGCCCGTTTCAGAAAGTTCCATACCCTTATGCGTACGATTAAAAAGTTTACCGCCAAGTTGCGACTCCAATTGCTTTATCGCTTGCGAAACGGCTGGCTGTGAAATAAAAAGTTCTTCCGCCGCCTTAGTTAAACTTCCGCATTTAGCAACAGTGTAAAACACCCTATAAAGTTCAAGATTTACCATATAATCACATCCCCTAACCCCCTTAATCTCTAAGGGGAATTTATTATATTAAAGTTTTTATTTTTTTCTTTTTATGTTAAGGGACAACTTTTTTCCGAAGTCGTTTTCCCTTAACAATCTCTTTTACAAACTCCTCATATCCCCTTGCCCCTTACTCTTTAAGGGGTTGTTTTTATTTTGGTTTAAATGTTTAGAAACGAGCAGTTCAAGGCTCGCCCAAGCAAAAGGACGAAATTGACCGTCTGGTCATTGAGGTCTTTTGCGAAGGGCAGAAACGCAGAAATGCGACGTTTATAAACTCTTAAATAAGGGGTTAGAAACGAGTGTGGCTAGGCTCGACTGCGGAAAAGGGTGAGATAGAACGTCTGTTCATCGAAGTCTTTTTCGCAAGGCAGTAAACGACGCCACACGACGTTTATAAGCCTTTATTTTCCCACGCAGAATTTAGAAAAAATGTTATTTATTATCTCTTCGGTTGCTGTTTTGCCCGAAATCTCACCGAGAGCATCCCAACCGTCCTTAACGTCGATAGAAAGAATATCAAGAGTTACAACGCCAACGACGGATAGTGCATTGACAAGTTTTTCTTTGGCTTTTTTGAGCGCAAAATAATGTCTTTCTTCGCACAAAAAGTCACCGTTCAAATCAAGTCCACCACCAACGGTTTTATCGTAAAGCAAACGCTTTAACTGTTCGATATTATGTTTTTTAAGTGCTGAAACGTAAACGTCGGCACGGTCGTCGGTATAATCGCTTTTATCTGTTTTATTGACGGCAACTATAACATTTTTATCTTTTATCGCTTGATATAGAGCGTTGTCGTCATCGGTAATATTACTTGCATCCATTACAAACAAAAGCACGTCGCTTTGGTCAAGAACACGCCTTGATAAAGACACGCCAAGTTCTTCAATCTTATCTTCGCTATCTCTAATACCTGCGGTATCGGAAAAGTTGAAACGCACGCCTGAAATATCTATTGCGCCTTCAACAACGTCACGGGTAGTGCCTGCAACGTCGGATACGATTGCTTTATCATAATTTAATAAAGCGTTCAAAATTGAACTTTTGCCCGTGTTAGGTTTACCAACGATACCTACGCTAACGCCGTCTTTAAGCGTTCTGCCAAGACGATAAGTTGATAAAAGATTGTCAATTTTTTCGATAACGTATCTTAAAGTTTGTTCCACGGCATTAGTAGAAGTTGCTTCTAAGTCTTCTTCGGGGAAGTCCATATCTACGTCTATTTGCGAAAGAGCATCGGTAATCATATCTTGAAGCGTGGTAATTTCATCGGTAAGTTTTTCACGGTATAGATAGTACCCTGCCTTAACGCCGGCAACAGACTCACTGTTAATCATATCAATAAGTCCTTCGGCAGACGATAGAGACAGTTTGCCGTTTAAAAAAGCACGCTTGGTGAATTCGCCGTTGGTAGCAAGCCTTGCACCTAAGGATAATATTTTTTTAAGTATGCCCTTGGTGATTGCCACGCCACCGTGAGAGTGAAATTCAACTACATCTTCGCCCGTAAAACTTTTAGGTCCTTTAAAGTATACGCAAAGACCGAAGTCGGTAAAACCATCGGCAACAATTTCACCGACGTACATTTTATACGGCTCAAAGTCTTCAACCCCGACTTTGCCTACGGGGTTGAACATTTCTTTTGCTATTTTAAGTGGAGAGTCCCCACTTATTCTTATTACTGCAACACCGCTTGCTGAAAGTGCAGTTGATATTGCAGCGATATTTTCCGATTTCATTTTAATTAATTACCTTTGTTGTCCTTGTCTGAAAATTCACTAAACGGATTGCCCGGGTCAACTTCGTCTTTTTCTGCAAATTCAGAAAAGGGGTGTTCGGGTCTCTTTGGGGTGCTTTGTCCGTTGTTGTACGGATTGTTATATGAGTTTGGATTATTATAAGGATTGCCGTACGGATTCGAATAAGGATTATAGTTGTACCTTGAACGCAAATATTCAACATAGTTTACGGGTTCTTTTTTCCTTATAACGAATACAAACGGAGCAAAAAGTCCTAAGAATATAGTTAAAAGCGACGCCAAAACGTGATGTTGTGGCCAGAACTTTCTAAACAATGCAAAGTAAACGGATATAGTTATCACTATTTCGGCAAGGTCAACAAACATTGAAACGTAACCGATTATTGATAAAATTAAGTTTACCGTTTGAATACCGCCCATTCCGTAAGGATTAACGAAGTCATTCGTAACGTACATACCACTTGAATACTCAAAAAATCCTTGTGCTTCAAGGTCAAGCCCTGACTGTGCAAAAAGTATTTCTCTGCCTTGCAAAAAATTGCCTACAAGCGGAAAGTTCACTAAAAAACTTTGAACGAACCCAAACAATTGCGATAATGAAAATATTATTACGAATAAAAGCGCAAGGTTTTCAATGGGTTTACCAAAAAACCTTGACTTGCC
>JAZNFN010000145.1:0-5705 GCA_045576035.1 Christensenellaceae bacterium | reverse complement strand
TCCGTCGACAAGTTGACTTTCCGTCCAAAATGATTCACAAGGCGTGCAGTACCAACCTTCGTATGCACCTTTATATATATCGCCTTTTTCATAGAGCTTCTTAAATATCTTTTGCACTTGCTTTTCGTGATATTCGTCAGTAGTTCTTATAAACTTGTCGTAAGAAACGCCAACCATATCCCAAATGCGCTTAATTTCATCAGCAACACCGTCAACGAATGCCTTGGGTGAGACGTTTGCCGCCGCAGCTTTTTCTTCTATCTTTTGACCGTGTTCATCAGTACCCGTTTGAAAAAACACGTCATAGCCTTGAAAGCGTTTAAAACGTGCCATACTGTCCGCAAGTATTGCTTCGTAGGTGTTCCCTATATGCGGTTTGCCCGAAGTATATGCAATTGCCGTAGTTATATAATATTTGTCTTTCATTACTTTTCTCCTAAAAACTTAATTTCGGTATTATCATCGCAAGTACTGCTATTTTCAACAACCATTACTGTTGCGTCTTCACTTACCGTAATGTGATGCCAAGCACCCTTTGGAAAGTTGTACACTATACATTTTTCCATAGGAATACTTTCGTCTTCGGTATAAAGCACTGCTTGACCATCAAGAAGTATAAACGCTTCGTCGGTTAGCAAATGGCGTTCTAATCTATCAAACTTAGAAAACCTATCGCTATATCTTAAAAAGCCTATCTTCCAACCTTCAAACTGATGTACTACCTTAAAGTCAATTCCATTAAACGTAAATTTCTCTACCATAACAAACACCTAAATTAGTTTTATTTCCTTTATATTTTACCACATTTTTCTTTCATATTCAACAAATATTCGTCATAAAGTTTTACTATGAATATAATTTTTGGACTTGTTCTCACTTTATCAACTATTTTTTTAATTTTTTCCAATCCCGACGCTCTTTTATCGTCTATGCTTGCAGGTGGTGAAAAGGCACTTTCGCTATCGCTTAAAATGGTCGTTATATACGCCGTATGGCTAGGTGTTTTTGAACTTTTAGAAAAGTCTGGACTTGCAAATAAATTTGCTAAACTATTAAAACCAATTAATCGAATTCTATTCGGAACTTTACCAGATAAAGCAAACGACTTTATTTCTCTAAATATTTCAGCAAACGTTTTGGGTATGAGCGGTGCTACTACACCTATGGGAATACGCTCAATTCAAGAACTTGAAAAACACCCAAATACTGAATACGCTATTACAATGTTCTTCGTGATAAACGCAACAAGCGTTCAACTTATCCCCTCATCAGTTATGGCACTTAGAACTTCGTTTGGCTCTATTTCACCTGCGGATATAATTATCCCCACCATACTTGCCACGCTTTTATCTTCAATAGTGGGAATTTTGTTAGTTAAAATCTTTGTAAAAAAGCGAGTTTAATATGTCAAGATATTTTATCCCGATTCTATTTTTGGTAATATTCGTTATTGCACTTATAAAAAAGGTCAAGCCCTATGAAGCGTTTACACAAGGTGCTAAATCTGCAGTACCTTTTGCCGTAAGCGTATTTCCATACCTTGTAAGCATTTTCGTTTTGACAGAACTTTTTGAAGCGAGTGGACTTTCAAACATAGTATCAAATTTAGTTTCCCCTGTATTTAGCATATTTGGTATACCGCAAGAGTTGACCAAACTTGTTTTAATAAAACCTTTTTCTGGTAACGGTTCATTAGCCATACTCACTGAGATTTTTAATCAGTACGGTGTTGATAGTTATCTTGCACGTTGTGCGTGCGTCATCTACGGAAGTAGCGAAACTGTTTTTTACGTTGCCGCCGTTTATTTTGCAGGTGCAAAAACAAAAAAACTTGCTACTCCAATAATAATTTCTCTAATCGCTTCGTTTTTTTCTTGTGTTTTCGCTTGTTTTATTTGTCATATTTTATAAAAAATAGACAAGTTTAGTAACAGAATAGTAAAAAGTGAACAAGTAATATTGAAGAAGTAAAAATCGACAAGTTTTCCTAAACTTGTCGATTTTTGGTGGGGATAACAGGACTTGAACCTGCACGAAGTTGCCCCACTAGAATCTGAATCTAGCGCGTCTGCCAATTCCGCCATATCCCCGTTTGCGTGAAATTTTCACGCTATATTATATTCAAATTAAATTTCAAAATCAACAGCAACGCTTGTTTTTGTAACTGCGTGCATGTGCTTTTTAACAACGTCAACGTGGTATGGGTCTTTTTGATAATCAGCAAGCGTTTGCATATCTTCAAGAACCACTGACAAAATAACGTCATAAGAGCGTGCTGAGTGTAAACAGTCAACGCCAACTTCAATACCTTTAAGCATAGGTACGTTGCCTTGCATTGAAAGAAGAACTTCTTTTGCTTTTTCAGGACTTTCGCCATCGTTAAGTTTAAAACATACTATGTGTTTAATCATTATTTTTCTCCTATTATTTAAGTGGTACTACTGCCGAAGCATTTAAAGTTAAATCTGCAAAGTTTCGTTTTTTGTATTGCAAATAGCCTTCTGCACCTATCATTGCACCGTTATCCGTACAGTAGCGTTTTTCGGGTAAAACAAGTTTTATATCTTTTCCTTTCACAGCATCGGTCAAAGCTGTACGCAAGTATCCGTTTGCACCGACACCACCCGATACCGCTATCGTTTTATAGCCACACTTATCAGCGGCTTTTAACGCTTTTTCTATTAGCACGTCTATTGCAGAATGCTGAAAACTTGACGCAACGTCAGCCTTGTTAATTTCTACGCCCTTTTCTTGCTGATTATGGACGTAGTTTATTACCGCAGTTTTAAGTCCGCTATATGAAAAATCGAACTCTCCACCGTCATAATTTTTAAGCATTTTAGGTAATTGAATTACGTTTTGTCCGTCTTTTGCAAGCCTTTCAACGTTTGGTCCGCCAGGATAACTTAGTCCCAACACTCTTGCAACCTTATCAAACGCTTCGCCAACTGCATCGTCGATAGTACTTCCTAAAACGTTAAGGTTGTAGTAATCGTCAACAGCGATAATGGCGGTATGTCCACCGCTAGCAAGTATAGTTATAAATGGTGGTTCAAGCGTTTTATCTGCTAGATAAGATGCGGCAATATGCCCCCTTATGTGACTTACGGGAACAAGCGGTTTACCCGTTGCAAACGCAAGCGATTTTGCAAACGAAACGCCCACAAGCAGTGCACCTAATAGCCCTGCCCCTTCGGTTACCGCAAAAGCGTCTATATCGTCAAGCGTAAGGTTTGCGTTTTTTAAAGCGTTTTGAGTTGCCGTCAATATTGCCGTAGTGTGTGACCTTGAAGCAATTTCAGGAACTACACCACCAAATTTTGCGTGTTCGGTTGCAGAACTGATTATTTCGTCCGCTAATATTTCTCTGCCGTTTTTTATTATTGCAACAGCCGTTTCATCGCAAGACGTTTCAATACCCATAATTATAGGGTTTTCTTTTAGCGACAATTCTTTTATTTTTTCAAAGTAACTCATTGTGATTTTTTAAGATAATCGTTTATAAAACCCTGAATATTTCCGTTCATAACCGAATCAATATCCGTGATTTCAAAACCTGTTCTATGGTCTTTAACAAGCGTGTAAGGACAAAAAACGTAACTGCGGATTTGACTGCCCCATTCAATTTTTTTAATCTCGCCCTTAATGTCTTGGTCAAGTTCCATTCTTTCGGCTTCACGCTTTTCAATAAGCTTGCTTATAAGCATCTTCATAGCCATTTCACGATTTTGTGTTTGGCTTCTTTCGTTTTGACACGCAACGACGATACCTGTCGGCAAGTGGGTTATTCTTATTGCAGACTCAGTCTTATTGACGTGCTGTCCACCCGCACCGCTTGAACGGTATGTGTCCACTTTTAATTCATCGGGGCTGATTTTTATTTCTTCGTCGTCTTCAATTTCAGGCATTACTTCAAGCGAAGCAAAAGAGGTGTGTCTTCTTTTATTAGCGTCAAAAGGCGATATTCTCACAAGTCTATGAACACCTTTTTCGGCTTTTAAATAGCCGTACGCACAATCGCCTTCAATCTTAAAGGATACTGATTTGATACCTGCTTCATCTCCTGCAAGCCTATCAAGTTCGGTCAAGGTATAACCGTTCTTTTCAGCGTAATACATATACATACGATAAAGCATTTCCGTCCAATCGCACGCTTCGGTGCCACCAGCACCTGCATGCAACGTTAAGAGAGCGTTAAGTTTATCGTATTTACCACGAAGAAGTGCGGCAAGGCGCATTTCTTCAACCGTTTTTTCGACGTTTTTAAGTTCTTCATCAACTTCAAACAAAATACTTTCGTCGTTTTCTTCTTCGGCAAGTTCAATTATATCTGCCGAATCATTAATGGTCTTTTCCGCCTTATCAAATGCAGAAACCTTGTTTGTTAGCGAGGCAATTTCTTTTGATATTTGTTGAGATTTTGCTAGGTCGGTATATATTTCAGGTTTTTCAGAAAGCGCAGTCTTTTCAGCTAATTCTTGTCTTAAATTAACTATGTCAAAGAGAGTGTCCCGTCTCCGCAAGGATACCTTTCAATTCTTTTATTTTGAGTCTATACTCTTCGGTTTTTAACATAAAATACTCCTACCGTGTTTGATTTTTAATGACAATTACTTGTTTCCGCAACAGTTTTTATATTTCTTTCCACTACCACAAGGACACGGGTCGTTTCTACCGATTTCTTGCTTTGCTTTTTTGGGCATTACAGGACCTTGCGGTTGGTTGGTTTGCATATCTTTTGGTGTGTCTTCTCTTTTTGTTGGAATCTTTTGCAGTTCGGCTTTTAAGAGTAAAGTTATGGTATCATCCTGAATTGATGCAGTAAGGTCTTCAAACATTTCATAACCTTCCTTTTTGTACTCAATTACAGGGTCAACTTGACCGTACTGTCTTAAACTTATACCTTTGCGAAGTTGGTCCATAGAGTCAATATGGTCAATCCACTTAGTGTCGATATTGCGGAGCAATACCATTCTTTCGATTTCAGTAAAGTCAATGCCTTCTTCTTTATACCTATCTATCTTATCTTGGTAAACGTTGATAGTTTCTTCGTTAAGTTTAGTAAGCAAATATTCATAATCCCAATTATCCGCACGTTCTTTTGTTACAAACTCACTGCCCTTTGGCAAAAGTTTCATTTCGATAGCGCTATTTAATGCGTCTAAATCCCAAGTGTCAGGCTTATTTTCGTTATCAATAGCAGAACTTACAACGTAACGAACAAAGTCGGGAATTAACTTTAAGATATCCTCGTGAACGTTGTCGTCCTTGATAACTTTCATTCTTTCAGCATACATAACTTCACGTTGCTTATTCATAACGTCATCGTATTCTAAAACGTGTTTTCTTATGCCGAAGTTTTTGCCTTCGATGGTGCGCTGTGCGTTTTCAATACTTCTTGAAAGCATTTTTGATTGCATAGGTTCATTTTCGTCAACGTTAAAGAATTCGTAAATTCTCTGCATTCTTTCGCCACCAAAACGCTTAGCTAAATCATCTTCAAGTGAAATAAAGAAGATTGATGAACCTGCGTCGCCTTGACGACCGCTTCGTCCACGAAGTTGGTTATCGATACGGCGTGATTCGTGACGTTCCGTACCTAAAATATGCAAACCGCCTGCTTCGACAACCTTGATTTTTTCCGCATCAGTTTGTTCTTTAAGTTTGCCGTAAATTTCCCAATAGTGTTCTCTAACGGCTTTAAC
>JAZNFN010000144.1:0-2748 GCA_045576035.1 Christensenellaceae bacterium | reverse complement strand
CTTCTTTACCAATCATTTTCACAAAAGAAATGAGATAATTCAAAACATAGCCGAATAGTTTTTCGGCTATGTTTTGTTTTATATCTTCTTAAATAAAGTCTTA
This sequence comes from Christensenellaceae bacterium, assembly GCA_045576035.1. Taxonomy (GTDB): domain Bacteria; phylum Bacillota; class Clostridia; order Christensenellales; family Borkfalkiaceae; genus UBA1259. Next base: position 2,645 of record JAZNFN010000144.1, on the reverse strand, counting down.
GCGTTTTTCATTATTATAGGTGCCAAGTCTTCAATACTTTTGCCTTTAAGTTCAGCAAGTTTTGCTAAAATTATAGGAACGTTTTTAGGTCCGTTCACCTTTCCACGAAGTGGGTGTGGTGAAAGATACGGACTATCCGTTTCGGTTAAACACATATCGTCGGGAACAAATTTTGCGACTTCCAAAATAGAGTTGGCATTCTTAAACGTTAAAGGTCCTGCAAACGATATGTATAGACCTAACTTAATAAGTTCCGCCGCCGTCTCTTTACTTCCCGAAAAACAGTGCATAACCGCACCATAACAAAGTTTATTTTTGTTATCTTTTAATATTTTAAGCATATCACCCGTTGCATCACGACAATGGATTGATATGGGAAGTTTGCTTTCATAAGCAAGTTCAATTTGGCGAATAAAACCTTGCGCTTGTTTTTCTTTATCAAAACCTGGCCAATAATAATCCAAGCCTATTTCACCGATAGCAACGCATTTTGGGTGAGAAGTTAGTTTTGCAATTCTCTCAAACTCAGTATCGTCAAGCCCGTTTATATCGCTTGGGTGACAGCCCGTACCAAAGTAAACGGAAGGATATTTTTCAGCAAGTTCTTTCCCCTTTTCACTTGTAAGCGCACAGCACGCCATATTTAATGCAATACTTACTCCGTCACGAATATATTCGTTTACTACGGTATCGGTATCTTTCAGCTTCTCATCGTGAAGATGGCAGTGTGTATCAATATACATTAAAAAATCATACTCCCGTCAGCAATATCCTTTTCTGGTGTAAGATAAGCAAGATTTCCGTTTTCGTCTTCGGCGCAAACTATCATACCTTCACTTACTATTCCACAAAGTTTTGCAGGTTTTAAGTTGGTTATCATTGCAAGTTTTTTGCCGATTAGTTGTTCAGGGGTATAAGCAAGTGCTATTCCGCTAACTACCGTTCTTGTTTCTTCACCAAGTTTGACCGTTAGCTTCAACAGTTTTTTGCTCTTTTCCACCTTTTCACAAGCAGTAACCAACGCTATCTTCAATTCTACTTTTCCAAAATCTTCAATATCTATCGGTTCTTTCGCACTGTGGTCGTGAAGTTTAACTTCGGTTTTTTTCTCTTCTTTTTGCGGTTTAGACCTTTCTTCAATCATTTCATTCACCTTTTCCATAACCTTTGCACCGTCAAGTCTTGCAAATAATATTTCGGGGTTTTCGGTAACCTTAACGTCTTTTATTAAACCAAACTTATCAAGTTCAGCATATTCTCTTAGTTGAACTGAAAGCATTTCACTAACTTTTTTGCAAGTATCGGGAAGATAAGACGACAATAACGAAGTTCCGATTACAATACTTTCCACAAGGTTATACAAAACAGTTTTAAGTCTATCCGATTTTGTTTCGTCCTTTGCAAGAGCCCAAGGCATAGTTTCGTCGATGTATTTATTTGCCCTACGGAAGATTGCAAATATTTCAAACAATGCGTCTGCAATCCTAAACTCATCCATTTTAGCAGTAACTTTTTTAACTGCACCAAGCACTACTTCTTTAAGTTCGTTATCAATGGGTTCAATTACGCCAGCGTCTTCAACAATACCGCCAAAATACTTGTTCGACATCGCTATTGTACGGCTGACAAGATTACCGTAAACGTTTGCAAGGTCGCTATTTATAGTATCGATTATTGCTTCCCAAGAAATAAGTCCGTCATTATCTTGTGGCATTGCCGTTAAAACGTAATAACGAACGGCATCTTTACCAAAGAATTCAATCAAATCGTCAGCGTACATAACGTTGCCCTTTGACTTACTCATTTTACCGCCGTCTTGTAAAAGCCAACCGTGTCCGTAAACCTTTTTAGGTAGTGGAATATCAAGCGCCATCAAGAATATGGGCCAATATATAGAATGAAATCTAATTATATCTTTACCGATAACGTGAACGTCGGCAGGCCAATTCTTAACGTATCCGTCAAGGTGGTTACCGTCCGCATCGTATCCAATACCCGTGATATAGTTTGTGAGTGCATCAAGCCAAACGTAAACAACGTGTTTGGGGTCAAAATCTACTGGAACACCCCACTTAAAAGTACTTCTTGAAACGCAAAGGTCTTGAAGCCCTGGCTTTAAGAAGTTGTTGACCATTTCATTTTTACGAGAAACGGGGGTTATAAATTCGGGGTGCTCTTCATAATACTGCATCAACCTATCAGCATATTTACTCATCTTAAAGAAATACGCTTCTTCTTGCGATTTTTTAACAGGTCTACCGCAGTCAGGACACTTTCCGTCGACAAGTTGACTTTCCGTCCAAAATGATTCACAAGGCGTGCAGTACCAACCTTCGTATGCACCTTTATATATATCGCCTTTTTCATAGAGCTTTTTAAATATCTTTTGCACTTGCTTTTCGTGATATTCGTCAGTAGTTCTTATAAACTTGTCGTAAGATACGCCAACCATATCCCAAATGCGCTTGATTTCATCAGCAACACCGTCAACGAATGCTTTGGGCGTAACGTTTGCCGCCGCAGCTTTTTCTTCTATCTTTTGACCGTGTTCGTCAGTTCCCGTTTGAAAAAACACGTCATAGCCTTGAAAGCGTTTAAAACGTGCCATACTGTCCGCAAGTATTGCTAAGTCGGATCGTAGCCAT
>JAZNFN010000143.1:0-2873 GCA_045576035.1 Christensenellaceae bacterium | reverse complement strand
AAATCAAAAGAATTTTTAGATACGGATTTTGAAAATAATTTTATGGGTACAAAATCCGCAGTAGGTTCATTAATGATAATGGCGCACCTTGAAAGAGATGATTCTAAATTTCAAATAATTGATATTATTCAAATATTATTTAAAATTTTAATTTTGCCTATTGCAATTGCAATGGTTAGCTCCGTTTTGTTGGGGGTAATGGATATGATAGTTGAAATAGGACCGTTCGGCATAAACACTTATGAAATTACACTTTGCGTAATAGGTTTTATTCTAATAGTTGCATATTTTATAACAAGTAGTTTTTGTGATAATTACAGGCAAAAAGAAATGACTAAAATTTACGATGAAATTGTAAAATAAAAAAAATAAAAATTAACCGCCTTGCTTAGTTAAAAGCAGGGCGGTTTTTTACGTTATTGTGAAAATTTGTCATGAATTATAAGTGTAAAAAATCTGCTTTAATGGGCGTTTCAAAATAATCTTCTGCTGCACGGTCGCTAACTATATAGTCAACGTCGTTAAGAGAACAAAGCCTAAACGGTGCAGTTCTACCGAACTTTGTACTGTCGCAAAGGAATACACTTTTAGCAGAATTTTTTATCATTGAAAGACGCAAAAAGTTTTCTTGTTCAAAGCAGTCGTAAATTTCACCGTTTTTATCAATGGACTGTGCTGAGAAAAACGATATATCTGCACGGATATTTTTTATCATTTGGTCGGCGTAGTGCCCGATTAATACTGACGGGTTTTCTTGTGATACATGTCCGCCCGTTGAGTATGCGTTAATGTTATACTTGGCAAGTAGGGAAAGGGTGTCTATGCCGTTAGTAAAAACTTTTATATTGTTAAATTCTGATAGATATTCTGCGATAAAAAACGCCGAAGTAGAGCCGTCAAGAAAAATCACGTCCCCGTTTTTAATTAGTTTAATAGCAGAAAGTGCAATTTTTTTCTTTTCAAAACTGTTCATATGTGAACGGAAAGCGAACTTAGGAAAATAGTTTTTTTCATCACATATACTTGCACCACCACGAGTGCGATTGATAAGTCCACGGGCTTGAAGTTGACCTAACATACGTCTTACGGTTGACGGACTTACAGATAGAAGTTGCGATAGTTTTTCAATCTTTACAAAATTTTCCGTGCGTAAAAGGTCAAGTATTTCTTTTTCTTGAAAATCTTTCATAATTTTTGCTCCTTTGGTAATTTATGAGCGCTTATTTTAATCAAATTTAGCAGTTTTGAGTAAAATATTATATTTTGCAATAAAATTTTGCTTAGTTTGATTGATTATATTATAATATAAAAAAATGATTTGTCAAGGGATTAAAAGGTATTTTTTATGTTTGACGTTTGTGTCGTTGGCGGTGGAGTAGTAGGCGGACTTATTTTGCGTGAACTTTCACGCTATAATTTGCACGTTTGTATGCTTGAGAAAGAAAGTGACGTTGCGATGGGACAAAGTAGGGCGAACAGTGGGATAGTTCACGCTGGATTTGATGCGCCCGTGGGTTCGTTAAAGGCAAAATTTAACGTGCTTGGAAACAAGATGATGGAAAAAGTTGCAAACGAACTTGGTGTTGAGTATAAAAACAATGGTTCACTTGTGGTTGCTTTTTCTACTGAACAATTAAAAACGCTTGAAGCGCTTAAAGTTCGTGGTGAACAAAACGGCGTTCCTGGACTTGAAATTTTAGATAAAGAGCAACTAACTGAAAAAGAAATCAATATTTCAGAAAATGCGTTGGGGGCGCTTTACGCACCTACGGGTGCTATCGTTTGCCCTTATAAACTTACTATTTCATCTATCGGCAACGCTATGGATAACGGCGCAGAACTGATGAGTGAATTCAATCTTATTAAAGTTGAAGTTTTAGATAACGGATATAAACTTTTTAGTGACGACGGAAAGGTTATCAGCGCAAAAATTGTTATCAACTGCGCAGGGCTAGGCAGTGAAAAAGTGGCAAATTTGTTCGGCGACTATTCGTTTACTATTAAAGGCAGAAAGGGTGAATATATTCTTCTTGATAAAGAAAGCCGTGGTTTTGTTAATCACACTTTGTTTTTTACACCTACTGAAAAGGGCAAAGGTATACTTGTTACACCTACTGTTGACCAAAATATTTTATTAGGACCGACTGCTAAGATGGTTGACGACGGCAATACTGAGACAAGTCCCGAAGGACTTAACGAAGTAACCGAAAAGGCAATGTCAATGTGTAAAAACGTGCCGTTTTTTAATACGATTACTTCGTTTGCCGGTACGCGTGCGTTCTGCGACAGGAACGATTTTATTTTGGAATTTAGTCAAGTGCAAAGCGGACTTATAAACTGCGCAGGCATTGAGTCACCTGGTCTTACCGCATCGCCAGCGATAGCAAAGTTTGTGGTGGAAGAACTTGTTTCTAAAAGAATTACGCTTGAAAAAAAGAAAGATTTTAATCCTATTAGAAAACCTGACAACTTTTTTGAAAAGATGACGGTTGAACAAAAAAATCAAGTGATTAAACAAAATAAAGCATACGGTAGAATAATTTGCCGTTGCGAACAGATAACCGAAGGCGAAATAGTGCGTGCTATTCGCACCAACCCTAAGGCTACTAACGTTGATGCTATAAAGCGTAGAACAAGGTCTGGTATGGGCAGATGTCAAGGCGGTTTTTGTCAGCCACAAATTGCTGAAATTATAGCACGGGAACTTAATATTCCGCTTGAAAAGGTTACTAAGAGCGGAAAAAAATCATATTTACTTACGGGGAGAACCAAATGAACCAATTTGACGTTATAATTATCGGCGGTGGTCCTGCTGGACTTGCTGCGGCAATCAAGGCTTATGACAGTGGTGCAAGCGTGCTTATTGTAGAGCG
>JAZNFN010000142.1:0-3409 GCA_045576035.1 Christensenellaceae bacterium | reverse complement strand
AAAGAGCCTATATGATTAGGCATTTTTGTTACATACGTTTTTTTCATAAAACTTAAAATTTTATTAAGGATGAAATAGAACGTTTTGCCGTTCAATCACAGTTTCTTTAATTATTTTCTTTTTATGTTAAGGGACAACTCTTTTCCGAAGTCGTTTTCCCTTAACTATCCCTTTTACAAACTCCTCATATCCCCCTACCCCTTATTCTTTAAGGGGTGTTCTTTTGGTTTAAGGGATTAGTAGAAACAAGTTGCAGTAGGCTCGCCCATTTTAATAGTATTTAAGGGATTAGAAACGAGCAAGACGTGCAAAGTGAGCATTTTGTGTAGGGCGCGTACTTTTTGTACGCAACCAAACAAAAGCGGAATTTTGTGCGTATTGCGAAGTTTATAATCACTTAAATTAATAAGCACGGGCAAATATAACCTTGTGCGTAGCAGGTTTTCCACAGATTGCACATTTTTCAGGGATACCTTCTTCATCGCACATTACACGAGCGGTGGCTTGCGCAAACTCTTTAACTTTATCTTCACATTCACGGCAACCACACCAACCGGCTTTAACAAAGTTTTTATTTTCAACGCCGTTAAGTATTCCGTCAAGGCTGTCGGCTTCAACAACTTTTTTATCACGGTTTGCCTTTGACTTAATAAACATATCTTTTTGAACAACGTCTAAAAGTTCAGTTATGGTGGTCGCTAAGTTATCCATTGAAAGCGTTTGCTTTTCAAGTGTATCACGGCGCATAATCATAACTTGATTATTTTCGATATCCCTAGGACCGATTTCGATACGGATAGGAACGCCTTTCATTTCCCATTCGTTGAACTTCCAACCAGGACTCATATCCCTTTCATCCGTTTGAACACGAATACCCACATTAGCAAGTTGTACTTCAAGTTCTTTTGCCTTTTCAATAACACCGCCCTTATGGGTTGCGATAGGAACGATAACAACTTGGATAGGAGCAACACGGGGTGGCAATACTAAACCCCTTTGGTCGCCGTGCGCCATAATTATAGCGCCTATCATACGGGTTGAAGTTCCCCACGACGTAGTGTAGCCTAACTTTTGCTTACTGTCTTTATCTAAGAACTTAATGTCAAACGCCTTAGAGAAGTTTTGACCAAGGTAGTGGCTAGTACCCGACTGTAAACTTTTGCCGTCAAGCATCATAGCTTCCAAGCCGTAAGTAGCAACAGCGCCTGCAAATTTTTCCTTTTCGGTTTTCTTTCCGCAGAACACGGGAAGAGCAAGCGTTTGTTCCATAAAGTCACGGTAAACGTTGAGCATTTTTATAGTTTCTTCCATTGCTTCTTCTTCGGTAGCGTGAACGGTATGACCTTCTTGCCACAAGAATTCACTTGTACGAAGGAAAGGACGGGTGGTCTTTTCCCAACGCATAACGTTACACCATTGGTTCATTATAACAGGTAAATCTCTATACGACTGAATCCACTTAGCATACATTGTGCCGATAACCGTTTCACTAGTAGGACGGATGGCAAGCGGTTCTTCAAGCTTAGCACCGCCAGCGTGGGTAACGACGGCAACTTCGGGCGCAAAACCTTCAACGTGTTCAGCTTCCTTAGTGAAAAAACTCATAGGGATAAGAAGCGGAAAATATGCGTTCTTAGAACCTGCTTCTTTGAATCGACGGTCCATATCCTTTTGAATATTTTCCCAAATAGCGTAGCCGTAAGGACGGATAACCATAGTGCCCTTAACAGGACCATAGTCAACAAGTTCGGTCTTTAAAACCACGTCGGTATACCACTGTGTAAAATTGTCATTGATATCAGCAATTTCTTTAACGAATTGTTTGTCAGCCATAAAATACTCTCCATGCGATAAATTTACATAATAATCTAGGTTAATTATACCAACAATGGCAAAATATATCAAGTTTTTTTCTTTAATATTACAGAAAAAGGCTTGAAAAACAATTGATATTGCTATATAATATATGTTGTAACATAAATTAAGCTTTTATTACGGCAAAAATAAAATTCAATTTGCCAACTATTTACTATGGCTTAAATTTAGGAGGATTTATTATGCAAGACATTAAACAGCTTACGGTAAACGCCATAAGGGTTCTTTCAGCAGAAGCAATCCAAAAGGCGAACTCTGGTCACCCCGGTCTTCCCCTTGGTGCAGCACCCATCGGATACGCAGCGTTTACTAACATGACGTTTAACCCCAAGGACACTGCGTTCGATAACAGAGACAGATTCGTGCTTTCAGCAGGTCACGGCTCTATGCTTGACTACGCACTTTATTATCTTTTCGGTTTTGGTCTTACAAAAGAAGACATTATGAACTTCCGTCAACTTGGTTCTAAGACCGCAGGTCACCCCGAATACGGCGTATGCCCTGGCGTTGAAACTAGTACGGGTCCGCTTGGACAAGGCATCGCTAACGCAGTAGGTATGGCTATTGCAGAAGATTACCTTGCAAACAAGTTCAACAAGGAAGGCTTCCCCATCGTTGACCATTACACCTACGCTCTCTGTGGCGACGGCTGTATGCAAGAAGGTATTGAAAACGAAGCGGCTTCACTTGCAGGCTCACTCAAACTTGGCAAACTTATCGTTTTATATGATGATAACGATATCACTATCGAAGGCGACACGGATATCACCTTTACCGAAAACGTTGGCAAACGTCACGAAGCACTTGGTTGGCAAGTTATCAACGTTAAGGACGCAAACGATATCGGCGCTCTTAATAGAGCAATCAAAAAAGCAAAGGCTGAAAAAGAAAAACCGTCACTCATTATCATTAAATCTGTAATCGGCTACGGCTCACACCTTGCAGGAAAGGCAAGCTGTCACGGTGCGCCCCTTGGCGAAGAAGGCGTTGCAACCTTAAAGAAAAATCTTGAATGGAACTGCGAACCGTTTGAAGTTCCCGAAGAAGTATTTAAGCACTGCAAAAAATTTGCATCAAAGGGTAGACGTGCTCAAAAGGCGTGGAAAGCAATGTTTAAAGAATATGCTGAAAAATATCCCGAACTTGCAAAAGAATATATCGCTTGGAAGAAGAAAGAACTCCCCGACCTTAAAGCAATCGAAGAATTGTGGCAGTTTGAAAAGGACGACGCTTCCCGTGGTTACAGCCACACCGTATTAAATAAACTTGCTAAATACGTTCCAAGTTTAATCGGTGGTTCTGCTGACCTTGCACCTGCAAACAAATCTAATATGAAATCTCGTGGTGAATATCTCCCCACCGATAAGTCGGGTTCAAATATGCACTTCGGTATCCGTGAACACGCAATGGCTGCTATCGTAAACGGTATGTATCTCCACGGCGGACTTATCCCCTACTGCGCAACGTTTGCAGTATTTAGCGACTATATGAAAAACGCTATGCGTATGTCTGCTATTATGGAACTTCCCGTTAT
>JAZNFN010000141.1:0-5920 GCA_045576035.1 Christensenellaceae bacterium | reverse complement strand
CGTAGGTTTTGACCCGGGGCTTGCAACGCTAGGCTATGGGGTTATAAAAACGGATAAACGCAATAAACCTGAAATGGTCGATTACGGCATAGTTTCAACGCCCAAGGACGAAAATCTTGCGGTAAGGCTTGCAATGCTTGAAAAGGGCGTAAAGCAAATTATAGACACGTTTAAGCCCGATGAAATTGCAATTGAAGAACTTTTCTTTGCCAAAAACGTAAAGACAGGGATTGCCGTTGCTCACGCAAGGGGGGTAATATTACTTACTGCTATTAAAGAGTGTGGTAAAATTTTTGAGTATACGCCTTTACAAATAAAACAAGCACTAACGGGATACGGCAGGGCGGAAAAAAACCAAATACAGCAAATGGTTAAAACTATGTTAAACCTTAAAGGCATTCCACGCCCAGACGATGCGGCAGATGCCCTTGCGGTTGCGCTTACTCACGCACAGACAAATAAACTTGGTGGATTATTCTCAATTTAATTTAGGTGGATTATGATAGGTTATATTAAAGGAAACGTTTTATCTTACTCAGACGGAGTAGTTTTGATTGAAAACAACGGTATAGGTTATGAAATTACTTGTTCGGCATCAGTTTATCAAAAACTCTTAAACGATAAAAAGGGCGAAGTTTATACTTACCTTGCCGTTAGGGAAGACGCAATTTCCTTATACGGTTTTGAAAATTTGGAAGAAAAGGCAATGTTTCTTAAATTAATATCCGTTTCGGGCGTTGGACCAAAGATGGGTATAACCGTTCTTTCAAATATGAACTTAAAAGACTTAGCAACTGCCATAGCAACGTCTGACGTTAAAGGTCTTTCAAAGGTAAAAGGCTTAGGTAAAAAGACGGCGGAAAGGATTATCTTAGAACTGCGTGAGAAGATTACCGCAACGTATACCGATGACGGTGCAGTTATTGAAGAACCCGTTGATATTGTCAACGACAAGGATAACGAAGATGCAGTTATAGCGCTTATGAGTTTAGGGTTTACTAAAACAGAGTGCGTAAAGGCAGTTAAACAAGCAAAAGAAAACGGTATGCAAACCATAGAACAACTCATTTCATACGCAATAAAGAATATTAAGTAGGGAATTATGGAAGAAGAAAGATTAGTTACAAGTACGATAAACCAAGTCGATACGGATATAGAAAACGTGTTGCGCCCCAAGTCAATGGATGGCTACGTTGGACAAGACAAGGTGAAAGACAATCTTGCCGTCAGTATTGCTGCTGCAAAAATGCGTGAAGATGCACTTGACCACGTTTTGCTTTACGGACCTGCGGGTTTAGGTAAAACAACACTTGCGCATATAATAGCGCACGAACTTGGCACTCAACTTAAAATAACAAGCGGTCCTGCCATAGAGCGTGCAGGAGACCTTGCTGCAATACTTACAAACCTTAATGAAAGGGACGTTTTGTTTATTGATGAAATTCATCGTCTAAACCACAACGTTGAAGAAATTTTATATCCTGCAATGGAAGACTTTACGCTTGACTTTATAATAGGTAAAGGTCCGTCGGCAAAGAACGTTCAACTTCCGTTACCTAAGTTTACGCTTATCGGTGCAACCACAAAGGCGGGAATGCTTTCATCGCCACTGCGTGATAGGTTTGGTATGCTTTGCAGGTTAGAAACTTATTCGGATACTGAACTTACTGAAATCGTTGAACGTGCGGCAACAATGCTTGGGCTTACGATAGAACATCGTGCTGCCGAAGAAGTAGCGAAAAGAAGTCGTGGAACGCCAAGAATTGCAAATAGATTGCTACGCCGTGTTCGTGACTATTCTATCGTTAAAGGGCACGATACTTTGATGTTAAGCGATGCCCAAAGCGCACTTAAAATGCTTGAAATAGATGAATTAGGACTAGACGCAATCGACGTTAAGCTTCTTAAATCAATGGCTGAGAAATTTGGCGGTGGGCCTTGCGGTCTTGACACGCTTGCCGCAACAATAAACGAAGACGCAAACACTATTGAAGACGTTTATGAACCGTATTTATTGCAGTTAGGTTTTATTGCACGCACACCCCGTGGGAGAGTGCTTCTTAAACGTGGATACGACCATATAGGAATGAAAATGCCCGAAGGAAAGGCTGAACAGTTTGCACTGTTTGAACATAACGATGAAAACAAGTGATTTTTACTACGATTTACCAAAAGAATTAATTGCTCAAACGCCCGTTTATCCACGTGATAGTTCACGCTTGATGGTGTATGATAGAAAGACCGATAAGGTCTTGCATAAGCATTTTTACGATATAAAAGAGTTCTTGAAAAAGGGCGACGTGCTTGTAAGAAACAATACCCGTGTTTTGCCCGCAAGAATGTTTGCTTATACGCCAAACGGTGCAAAGGTAGAAGTATTGCTACTTAAAAGGTTTAACCTAAACGAATGGGAAGTTTTAGTTAAGCCTGGCAAGAAAGCAAAACCGGGCGCAAAACTTGTGTTTAACGCTGAACTTAGTTTAGAAGTTTTAAGCACGGTAGAAGAAACGGGTAGTCGTATTGTAAAGTTTAATTACGACGGAGTGTTTGAAGATATAATTTCACGCATAGGCGAAATGCCATTACCACCGTATATTACTGAAAAATTAAGCGACCAAGAAAGATATCAAACGGTATACGCTAAGGTTGACGGTTCGGCGGCGGCACCAACTGCTGGATTGCACTTTACCGATAGCCTTATAAGCGAACTTGAACAAATGGGCGTTGAAATCGTAGACGTTTTGCTTCACGTTGGACTTGGAACTTTCCGTCCCGTTAAGACTGACGATATTTTGTCGCACCACATGCACTCAGAGTATTACGAAATTAGCGAAGTGGCGGCGGAAAAAATCAACAAGGCTAAAAGCGAAGGAAGAAGAATTATTGCCGTTGGAACTACTAGCGTTCGCACGTTAGAAAGCGCTGCTGATGAAAAAGGATACGTTAAGCCCGTAAAGGCTAATACTGAAATCTTTATTTATCCGTCTTATAAATTCAAGTGTGTGGATTCATTGATAACAAACTTCCACTTACCCGAATCCACTTTAATTATGCTTGTTTCGGCTCTATCTTCAAGGGAAAAGACACTTGAACTTTACAAACTTGCAGTGGAAGAAAGGTATCGTTTCTTTTCTTTCGGCGACGCTTGTTTGATTTTATAAACATCGTGTGGCGTCGTTTACTGCCTTGCGAAAAAGACTTCGATGAACGGACGTTCTATCTCATCCTTTTCCGCAGTCGAGCCTAGCCACACTCGTTTCTAAAACCAAACAAAGTGATTATAAACTTCGCAATACTGCGTTACTGCCCTTCACAAAAGACCTCAATGACCAGACGGTCAATTTCGTCCTTTTGTTCGGTCGAGCCTTGTCTTGCTCGTTTCTAAAACCAAACAAAAATTAAAAATAGTGCATTTGTTTTTTGACCTAAAAACAAACAATAATAAGATATATATTATGGAAAAATTTTATTACGAACTTATAAAACAAGATAGCAAAACGGGTGCTAGGGCGGGGATATTGCATACTCCGCACGGCGATATTGAAACCCCTACTTTTATGCCTGTGGGAACGCAAGCAAGCGTTAAGGGTGTAACACCCCGTGATTTAAAAGAAACAAAATCACAAATAATTCTTGCTAACACTTACCACCTTTATATGCGACCAGGCGATGATATCGTAAAAAAAGCAGGTGGCTTGCATAAGTTTATGGCGTGGGATAAGCCTATTCTTACCGACAGTGGTGGGTTTCAGGTTTTTTCGCTTGCAAAACTTAATAAGATTAAAGACGACGGTGTGTATTTTAACTCACACGTTGACGGCAGTTTGCATTTTATTACGCCTGAAAAGGCTATTCAAATTGAAAATAATCTTGGCGCTGATATAATTATGGCGTTTGACCAGTGTTCACCTTATGGTGCAGACTATGCCGATAGTAAGATTGCAATGGAAAGAACGCTAAAATGGCTTGATAGGTGTTATAACTACCATAAAAACGACAATCAAGCTCTTTTTCCGATAGTACAAGGTAATATGTTTAAGGATTTAAGGGCGATAAGCTTAAAAGAAACTATTCCTTATGCAAAGTACGGTATTGCAATCGGTGGACTTTCGGTCGGAGAACCCAAACCGCTTATGTACGATATTATGGACAGTATGTATGAAAACTACCCAACGCATATTCCACGTTATCTTATGGGCGTGGGTAGTCCTGATTGCTTGGTTGAAGGCGTTAAGCGTGGTATTGATATGTTTGACTGCGTGCTTGCAACAAGGGTTGGTAGAAACGGAACGGCACTTACCGAAACGGGCAAGGTTGTAGTTAGAAACGGTGCATATAGGGAAGACTTTACACCGCTTGACGAAAACTGCGACTGTTACGCTTGCAAAAATTATACAAAAGCATATCTTCGCCACATGATAAACGTTGGTGAAATGATGGGCGGTATGATGATAAGCTTGCATAACATATCCTATCTTAATAGGCTTATGAGAAATATTAGGAACGCTATACTTCAAGATTCGTTTACGGAGTTTAGACAAGAGTTTTACGCAAAAACAAAAGACACTTATCCTAAGATATAAGGCTCTATCACCTAAAATAAATTGACGTATTAAGTCGAATACGCAAAATTTTACCTAAAAACGCTTGATTTATATTCGTAAATAATTTACAATATAATAGTAAATAAATCAAAAATTAAGGAGAATATATTATGTTACTTTTTAACTTACTTACAGACAAACCAGCCGAACCACAGCCAACGCCTTGGACAAGCTATCTTATAATGGGTCTTTTGGTCGTTGCTATTATCGGTCTTTTTGTTTGGTCATCAATTTCTAATAAGAAAAAACAAAAACAAGCACTTGATATGGTCAGTGCATTAAAAGTTGGCGATAGGGTTAAAACTATCGGTGGAATTTGCGGTTTCGTTGCAGAAATCAACGATGCTGAAAACACTTTCGTTTTAGAAACGGGTACTGAAAACAATAAGTCTTTCGTTAAATTCGATAAAGGCGCAATTTATCAAACCGCTCCTGCACAAGGCAACGCAGTTGCCGCAAAGGAAGAACCTAAGGCAGAAAAGAAAGAAGATAAATAAAGCAAATAATAATAAAATAATCATAGAATTTTTATCCCCCGCATACTTTTAATTAGAAAGTAGCGGGGGTTTTTTATGGTAAACGAAAACGGTGGGTTTGTAAAAAATATTGTTAAAGGCGTTTTAGGGGCGGTTATAGTTGCTCTTGTTGGTGTGCTTATATTCGCATTTATTATCAAGGTTGCTTGCTTAAACGGTGGGGTTATAAAGTCAGTAAATCAATTTATTAAAATACTTGCCGTGTTTTTAGGCTGTGCGTTTTCCGTGCGTGGAAAGGGTGGACTTATTAAGGGTGCGCTTATCGGTATGATTTCAATGTCGGTCGTGTATCTTTTGTTCGCACTGTTCGGTAGTAAAATAACGTTTGGTGCAGGATTTATAATTGATATAATTTTTGGACTTATCGTTGGTGCAATTTCAGGCATAATAACGGTAAACGTAAAAAAATAAATTTATCCCGACGGGGCAAATCCCCGTCGGGATAATACTTTTAAAATACCCATTGACAAAATGTGGCAAGTGTGTTAAAATTTAACTATGATAGAATTTAAATGTGAAATTAGTGAGATTTGTAAAAAATATGCTTTAAGGCAATCATTGCTATTTGCAAGTATATTAGTAGTCTTAGAGTCTATAATTATAGGGATACCATTTATATTGATGGGAATTTATCTTAATTTTTGGCTAATGTATATAGCATTGATAGTTATCGGTGTGCCTTTAACATTTTATGTGGTAATAGATAGTGAAAGCTATTATTATCCTATTTCAATTACAATAGACAACGAAGAAATATGCTTAGAAGCGGAAGAATGGTGC